>JAGDMC010000027.1 GCA_017860395.1 Bacteroidota bacterium
GAGGAGAAAAAGGAGATAAAATTCTACAGTACGGGCAAAGAGTATGGGGAATATCAGGAACAGACAGAGAGCAGACAATCAGTAAGATTATAGAAAAAACTGAAGAGTTTTTCCGTTCATTGGGGTTAAAGACACGCCTTTCGGAAAACGGAGCCGGAGAAGAAACAATAAATGAAATAGTGCGTCGTTTTGAACAAAGAGACGTGCATTATGGCGAAAACCGTTCTGTAGATGCAAAAATAACAAGGCAAATCCTCGAAAGGGTAATCTGACAAATCGGGTAATAATTTGTATCTTTACATAAACTTTAATGCAGAGATATGAAAAGTAAACACCTCGAATTGCTTACATTTAAAATCGAGGGGCAAAACTTTGCCTTTCCTCTTCCTATGGTTGAAAGGGTCATCCAGGCCCAGACTATCACTCGTATAGAAAAAGCCCCTGAATTTATTGAGGGTGTAATAGATATAAAAGGGGAAATAATCGGAGTCATCTCTTTACGGAAGCGCTTCTCTCTTGGTGATAAGCCGCTTTCCGTATCAGATTTAATTTTAATTATTAATTCTCCCTTGGGGAAAATGGGAGTGATTGCAGACGAAACCGGTGATATTCTTAAAATATCAGAGGAAAGCGTTAATGCAATGAAACCAATATTTGAGGGGATGTCTCAAATAGACTTTTTCAGCAACGACAATGGCATTTTTTATATCTTCGATACTTCAACAATACTTTCAAATATTGAGAATTCAGAAATAGAACAGATGATTAAATCAATTCAAAAAGCATAGAACATTCTATGAAACAAAAGGGGGAATTGATAAAAATTGCCGCTCTCGTAGAAAAAGAGCTTGGTCTTCATTTTGAATCTAACAGGATTGAAGATGTAGAACGGGGAATTATTGCTGCTCTCCATGAAATCAATATCGAAGACACTGAAAAATTTATCAGTAATTTAGCTGCCGCCTCGTCAATAGAACCTTTGTTCCTCAGAGTTCTCTCTTCGCATCTTACAATTGGAGAAACCTATTTTTTTCGGGAAAAACCTGCAATGAGTCTTTTTATTAAGATGATAATGCCGGAGGTAATTCGCAGAGCTGAGAAGGAAAAGAGAGCAATAAAAATCTGGAGTGCCGGATGCAGTTCCGGAGAGGAGCCATACTCTCTGGCAATAATCATTAAAGAAAATTTTCCTGAATTAAGTACGTCAGATTTTTCAATTATGGCTACGGATATCAGCCCTAAAGCTATAAACAAGGCAATATCAGGAATATATACAGAGTGGTCATTCAGGGAAACACCCGACAATATCCGAAAAAAATATTTTTTGAATAATAACGGGACATGGAGCATTTCTCCGGATATAAAAAGACTGGTAAACTTCACTTATCTTAATCTGGCTAGGGATTCATTTACTTCGCAGCTTTCAGGAACAGCTAACGTCGATATTATTTTTTGCCGGAATGTACTTATGTATTTGTCTCCCGCGATAATAAAAACAGCTGCAGAGAATTTTTATAACTGTCTTAATGACGGAGGTTGGTTTATTACAAGCCAGGTCGAACTCAATGATGAATATTTCTCCCTGTTCGACAAGGTATATTTTGAGAGTGGCGTTTTTTACAAAAAGATTGTTTCAGGTAAGAAAGGGAAAAAAGCACCTTACAAAAACTATATCGATGAAATCCTTTTGAAAACCCATTCAACTGGAATTAAACCGGAAAGAAAGATAACAAAGGAGATAAACCGGGAAATAAAGGGTAAATTCATTGCCCGCAAGAATATAAGTCCGCTTAGCGCCGAAACTGAAAACGACCTCGAAAAGCTTTACCTCGCAGGTAAATACAAAGAATGTATAACTGCTTGTCTTAAAGTAATTGAAAAAGGCAAAGACGACCATAATCTGCTTTCTTTACTGGCAAAATGCTATGCCAACTCAGGAAATTATAAACAAGCAGTAATAGTTCTTGACAAAATAGTCTCATCGGGATTGTCCGATGAAGATATTTTCTACCTTTATGGAACAGTCCTGCACGAACAGAATGAGATTAATAAAGCAAAAGAAGCTTTTAAAAAAGGGCTGTACCTTAATCCTGATCACCTTCTGTCTCATCTTATGATGGGTAACATAATGAATCAGGAGGGAAAAAGAACAATTGCAAATAAACACTATTTCAATGTTCTGGAAATTCTCGGGAAATGGAATAATGATGATATTATTCCAGGATCCGGAGGCCTGACAAAAGCGAGATTAAATGATATTGTAGAAAATCTATTGTCCGAAAATGAAAAGTGAAAAGGAAATACTTGACGAAAGAGCAAGAGTAAATGCATTAAAAGACAGAGCAGAAAGCGATGTTGCCTCAAACACTGCAACCTTTCTTGAATTTCGGATAGTTCCTGAACAGTATGCCATTGAAGAAAAATTTGTAACAGAAGTTCTTTTTCTTAGAAACCTGACAATAATTCCCGGTACACCCTCATTTGTACAGGGAGTTATAAATTACAGAGGAAGAATACTGTCTGTCGTAAATATCCAGATTTTCCTTAACAAAAGAGAGAAGGGACTGGGAGAAATGAATAAGCTGATTGTTATATCGGACGGCAAAATGGAATACGGCATAGTTGCTGACAATATAGCCGGGCTAAGGGAAATTGATATTGATTCAATTGGCATTAAACCTTTAAATCTTGATCCGTCTTCGGAGGAGTTTATAATGGGCGTAATGCCGGATGGTGTTGTACTCCTGGATGGAGAGGTTCTTTTAAAAACTTCAAAAATTATAATAAAATAACATATGAGCACTCTATTGGAATTTAAGACAAGACAAAAGCTTATTATTGGCTTTTCGTCAGTGGTAATCTTTACAATTCTCTTTACTGCAATAACCTTCAACGGATTTCGCAGATTTGACAACACTTCGACTAAAATCCGCAATATTGACAGCCTCACATACGAACTTACTGGTTTACGGGCAGATGAAAACAGGCTTCGCGCTCTCTCGCTCGAACTTTTAATTGCACCGGGTAACGAAAGAATTATTAATATTAAATCAGCCATAAAGGAAAAAGAGAGGGATTTCCTAAAAAAAACACATGGTATTGACAGTATGCTGACCGGCTATCCCGACCAGAGAGCACTCTTTTCTCAAACAGTTTCTGATATTAATACATACGTACATAATCGTGCAATAATGATTAATATGCTGGACAGCGGGAAAAAGAAAGAGGCGCTGGAACTTATCGAAGGCAGCCAGTCTTCTTTATACGAAAGCATACGCGCAATCAGCATTGCTGTGGAAACAGAACTCTTCAATTTCAGAAATGCAGCTTACAATAATAATGAACGACTCCATAACAGCGCTAATATTCTAATTATATTAATAGGAGCCATTCTTATTTTTCTCACTATTTTTCTCTCTGTATGGGCTGTATATATTCTCAGAAAAATATCTGATGAAATTAAAGCCGGAGTGGAGGTTCTGGCGAGCTCCTCTACCGACATTTTAAGTACTGTAACAGAAATTTCCGCTGGTGCTGCCGAAACATCTACAGCAGTATCTGAAACCACTACTACTATTGAAGAGGTTAGACAAACTGCACTTGTTTCCAATCAAAAATCCCAGTCTCTCATGGAGAGCTCGCAACGGGCTGCCGATTCTGCAGATAAAGGCAAAAACTCAATTAAAAAAGTTATTGACGCAATGGCGAAAATTGACAACCAGATGAATCTGATTTCCGAAACTGTAGTAAAACTGTCCGAGCAGAGCAGAACTATCGGGGAAATCACTTCAACAGTTGCAGATATTGCCGACCAGTCCAACCTGCTTGCCGTAAATGCTGCTATAGAAGCTGCTAAAGCCGGAGAACACGGAAGAGGATTTACAATTGTAGCCCAGGAGATTCGTTCACTTGCAGATCAGTCAAAGAAAGCAACCCTTCAGGTTAAGGAAATTCTTAATGAAATCAACAAATCCGTTAACCAGGCTGTTGGCGTAACAGAACAAGGAGCAAGAACAGTAGACAACGGACTTAATCTGGTTAAACAAAGCGGAGAGGTTATTGACATACTTTCGGACAACGTGGAAGAAGCCGCAGAAGCATCAATCCAGATTTCTTCATCAACACAGCAGCAAATGGCTGGTATGGATCAGATTGTACCTGCAATGGAAAACATAAAAAAAGCAAGCGAGCAAAACACAACAGGTATAAAACACACTCAAACAATAGCGCAAAATATTCACCAACTGGGGCAGTCGCTGAAAAAAGTTATAATAAAATACAATCTATAGCGGATAATGAGTAACGACCAGGATGAATTTCTTAAAGAACTCTTAGCTGATTTCCGGATTGAAGCTACCGAACACTATAATTCCATTTTAGAGGGCGTTCTCTTGCTGGAAAAAAACGGGCTTCCAATTCCTGACAAAAGCATTATAGAGAAGGTATACAGGTGTACCCACTCTCTTAAAGGTGCCGCAAGGGCGGTTAACCTTTTGGATATTGAAAAACTCTGTATGGCTGCTGAAACTATTTTCAACAGCCTTAAGAAAGGTGAATCTGTCCTTAACCCATCTCTTTTTGATGTCTTGTATAAGGCTCTGGATGTTTTGAAATTGCTTCTTTCAAATTATGATAAAACCGGCGGAGGAGGAACCAATACAAACCTTGTGCAGATTATCAGGCATCTGGAATTCGTTCAAAAAAGCTCACTTAGCCAGGCTGGAAATATAGAAAGCACTGTTCCGGAATTGGCTGTTTCTGTGGAAACGGAACCTGCAGGAAAAGAGATACGGGAAAAAGATGTTCCTGAAAAGGAAGATGATACAATAAGAATATCTTCAGGAAAGCTAAACAGGCTATTGAGAGAAACAGAAGATTTTGTTGTTGTAAAATCTGCTATTGAATTTTACAAAAAGGAACTAGCACAAATAAGCTCAAGATACAAAGATGAAAATCTCACTTATATTTATGAAGATATGGTGAGATTTCAGAATATTGCAAACAGAATGGTAGATGACCTTATCATAGGAATAAAATCTACACTTTTGTCCCCTTTTTCAACAATACTTAATATTGTTCCAAAAATTGTCAGAGACCTCTCCAAAGAGAGTTCCAAAAGCATCTCTGTGTCAATTAAAGACGACTATTACGAAATTGACCGGAGGATTCTTGAAGAGATTAAGGATCCTATAATCCACCTGATTCGCAATTGCGTAGACCATGGTATTGAGACAATCAGGGAGAGAGAGGCAAAGGGCAAACCTTCACAAGGAAATCTAAGCATTACAGTAAGAAAAGAGGCCGACAGAAAAATATCTCTTATTATTGAAGATGACGGCAAAGGCATTGATTCAGAGAAAATTTTGAAATCTGCCGTTAAGAACGGAATAATTGACGAAAGCCGGTTAGGCAAAATGTCTGAAAACGAGATATATTCCCTGATCTTTAAATCCGGAGTTTCTTCTAGCGAAATGATAACCGAGATTTCCGGAAGAGGGCTTGGGATGGCAATTGTTGCAGAAAAGGTTTCCAACCTTGGCGGCACAATAGATGTAAAATCCCGCAAAGGACTTGGGACAACTTTTACAATTACCCTTCCTCAGACTATCGCTACATTTCGTGGGATTATTATTGTCGTTGAGGGAAAATCGTATATGGTACCTTCTATTTTTCTTGAAAGGGCTATTCTAATTAAACCACAAGAAATTAAGAGCATTGGAGGGAGAAACGTTATAACTGTTAACGGCACTACAATCGGTTATATTTCTATGCGAGAGGCACTTGGTGTTGAAAAAGGAAAAACAGACTCAAATTCAGACAGATATCTGAATGTAATGATTCTCTCTGTTAACAACAACAGACTTGCATTTTCCGTGGATGAAATACTTGAAGAACAAGAGGGAATTGTTAAGGAACTGGGGCCAATGTTAAACCAGTTAAAAAAGATAACAGGGGTAACAATTTTGGCAAATGGAGTAATTGTTCCAGTAATAAACATCAATGAAATTATTGAAAAAATATCTTTCAATTCACACTATGAAGCCGGACAAGAAAGAAATATCGAAGCTCAGCCGGAAAATGGTCAAAAGAAGATTTTGGTAGTCGAAGACTCGATTACTGTTCGTACAATGCTAAAAACAATTATCGAAAACGGCGGATACATAGTAAAAACCGCTTTTGACGGACAGGACGGACTCGAAACTCTGCTGAATGATAGTTTTGATCTTCTTGTAACAGACATTGAGATGCCAAGGATGAACGGGTTTGAACTGACAGAAAAAGTCAGGGAAAACAGTGCATTTACAGATTTGCCGATAATCCTGGTGACTACTCTCGATAAGCCTGAGGACAAAAGAAGAGGACTGGAATCCGGAGCAAATGCGTATATTGTTAAAGGAAGTTTTGAAAAGAGCAACCTCATTGAAACAATCCGAAGACTGATTTAAATTGTATGTAAATGAAATTTACACATCAAACATCCGGAAAAAAGATAAGGGTTTTGATTGTTGATGACTCTCTTATCGGAAGAAAGCTGCTGAGTGGTATTCTTGCAGCAGATCCCATGTTTGAAGTGGTTGCCTTTGCAGAAAACGGAAAACTTGCATACGAAAAAGTTTTGCATTTAAAGCCGGATGTAGTCAGCATGGATATTAACATGCCGGTAATGGATGGAATAGAGGCAACCAGATTTATTATGAGCCACTACCCTGTTCCAGTTGTGATTGTCAGCAGTATTTACCGTGATATGGAAATTGAGCTGGCAATCCAGGAGCTGGAAGCCGGTGCAGTTACAATCTTACCTAAGCCTTACGGCCCGGGCCATCCGGATTTTTTAAGGTACGCCCAGAAATATAAAAACACTTTAAAGCTCATGTCTGAGATAAAAGTTGTAAAGCGCAATTTTACTCATACATACTCCAGTATTCCGGCCAATTCATTATCAGAAGACAAAGATAGTGCTTCAACAATTTTATCCTCTTTTAACAAAAACGCAAAAGTTCTTGCAATTGGCGCATCTGCAGGAGGTCCCGAGGGATTAAGGACTATTTTATCCAAAATAAATCCGGCATTTCCACTTCCAATCCTTTTGGTTCAGCATATAGACCCGAATTTTGCCGATGGTTTTGCTACATGGCTAAACAGTTTTTCGAAAATTAATGTAAAAATTGCAGTTCAGGGCGAGAAAATAAGTTCCGGTAATGTTTATGTCCCTCCCGGGAACAAACATATGAAGGTTGATAACGAAGGAAACATTCTTCTTTCATCAGAAAAAACCTCTTCTTTGAACCGTCCTTCCATTGATGCACTTTTTTCGAGTCTTGCAGATGTATATAAGCAAAATGTAATTGCTGTCCTTTTATCCGGTATGGGAAAAGACGGGGCAAGAGAGCTTAAGAGGCTAAGGGATACCGGAGCATATACTTTTGCTCAGGACGAAGAGAGTTCTCTTGTTTACGGAATGCCCGGAGAAGCAGTTAAACTTGGAGCTGTATGCAGTGTTTTGTCACCGGAAGGAATAGTAAATCAATTAAATAATCTTTTTGTATAATTTATGTCGGAAAATGTAAAATCTATTTTGGGAGACAGATATATTTTAGCTGTTGAAGATTCCCTGGTTCAGGCTAAAAGGCTGGAGCATTTTTTTGTAAAAAACGATCTCAATTACAATCTTTTTCCAAATGCAGAAGAAGCATTTCAATTCGCCAAATCTTACCCACCCGGGCTGCTTATAAGCGATGTTGTAATGCCGGGCATGGATGGCTATGAATTTTGCAAAGCATTTAAAGCCATCCCATATCTTGCTGATATTCCGGTTATACTTTTAACTTCTCTTCAGGATTCGCAGGATATTATTAAAGGATTGCAGGCGGGTGCCAACAACTTTATATCAAAACCTTACGACGAAAAATATCTGCTTCAAAGAATAGACAATCTCCTTAGCAATCAGTTTATCTCCTCTTCCGAAAGCTCTTCCGGCGGGTTGGACCTTAAGTTCAGAGGCGACATGTTTCATATTACATCAGGGAAAAAGCAGATACTTGATTTGCTTCTTTCTGTATATGAAACAGCAATGCAGAGGAATGAAGAACTTGCCTCCACAAAATCCCAGCTGGAAAAATCGAATGAAGATCTCATTCAGGCAAACAGCGATCTGGAGTCTTTTTCGAGGACAGTCTCTCATGACCTTAAATCTCCACTCTCGGTAATAATCGGTTTTGCAAGCATTATTCTGGACAAATCTGATAGTGAGATTGGCAGGGAGGAAAGAGCATATGTAAAGCATATACTTGACTCTGCAAATGAAATGACGCAACTCGTAAAAGATTTGCTTGCATTTGCACAGTCGGGTAAAGTTGACATCAAAGAGGAAGATATTGATTTAAGTTCAATGGCAAACGAACTTGTTGGGAGTTTATTGCTAAGATATCCGGAAATCAAGTTTAAAATAGAGATAGATCCCGGCATGCACACTAAGGCAGACCAGAAAATGGTTCATGTCGTTCTCGACAATTTGCTTGGAAACGCTCTGAAATACAGTTCAAAAAACGAAAACCCCGTGGTTGTTTTCGGGCAAAAAGAATACTTTGGTTCAACGCTATATTTTATAAAAGACAATGGCGTTGGGTTTGATGCTGCAAATGCAGATAAGCTGTTTCAGCCCTTCGTTCGCTATCATTCCGGAAGTGAATTTTCGGGTACAGGAGTGGGTCTGTCTACAGTAAAAAGAATTATTGACAAGCATAAAGGTCAAATTTGGGCAGAATCTGAAGTAGGAAAAGGGTCTGTTTTTTATTTTACTTTAAACTAATTGCAATGGGGAATAAATTCAAACTTGGACTTGCTCTCTCAGGCGGAGGAGTAAAGGGTTTTGCCCATGCCGGAGCTCTAAAAGCGATGGAAGAGAACGGAATGAGACCTGACGTTATATCAGGAACAAGCGCAGGTGCAATCGTGGCAGCATTATATTCAGCCGGTCACTCCCCAAATGAGATTTGTTCTCTTTTCAAAGCAAAGTATTTTAATAATTTCGTCGAGTTTAACATACCAAAAAACGGACTCTTTGGCATATCCGGTTTTTCTAAATTTCTTAAGGAAAATATTAAATACAAAACCTTTGAAGAACTGCCTATTCCAATTTTTGTTGTAGCTACAGATTTAGATAATGGCAGAAGTGTTACTTTTTCTTCAGGTGAACTGCACAAAAAAATTGTGGCATCAGCATGCGTTCCGGTAATTTTTAACCCGATAGAAATTGACGGTATTCATTATGTGGACGGAGGAATATTCAAGAACTTTCCTGTTTCGGTTATAAGAGAAAATTGTGATAAAGTAATTGGCATAAATGCCAGTCCAATGACAGCTGAGAGGTATTCAAAAAACATAGTTGGAATTGCAGAGCGTACATACCATTTTATGTTTCGGGCAAATACAGTTGAGGATAAAAAGATGTGTGATATTCTTGTGGAAGTAGAAAATGCAATGCAATTCAAGACCTTTGACCTGAAAAAAGTTGATGTGATTTTCGAAATGGGATACCAGGCTATGAAGAATGCAATTGAAGTAAATAGTATATAAACAAAGCAGCGAATTATTATTTACAGATGGAATTTATTGCATCCATCAGTTGCTGTTTCATAATAGGCTTTGCAATATATCCGTCGAATCCTGCTGCTCTGATACTTTGTTCGTCATCAGAAAGAGCGTATGCAGTTTGAGCTATAACAGGAAGACAAGGTCTTATCTTTTTAATCTGCTTGAGAGCATCGAACCCGTTAAGAATAGGCATTTTGATGTCCATTAATACCAGATCGATAGTGTCATCATCTCTTACTAAATCTACCGCTTCTTTACCATTACCGGCCCTGAATATTATATGGTTAAATTTTGAGAGCAGTGCAGACAGGTAAAGGAAGTTGGTATCCTCATCTTCTGCCACCAAAATTCTCATTGAACTAGTCATATCTTCTGAATTAATTAAATTATCCCCGCTTGCATGGACTCTGCATCTTTTGCAGATAATGAGCGGGATAGAAAATTTGAATAAAGAACCTTTGCCGTACTCGCTCTCCAGGTCAATCTTTCCGCCCATCATCTCGACATATGCTTTTGCAATGGCAAGTCCAAGACCGGAACCTCCTCTGTTAGTTGTCTGTTCATTAAGAATTCTGTGGAACCTTTCAAATATCTCCCTGTGATTTTCCCTGTCAATACCTATTCCGGTATCTTTAACATAGAAATTGATAGACCCGCCCTCACTCATATTGCATTCATACCAAAATTCCACAGAACCAAGGTCGGTAAATTTCACAGAATTAGAAATGAGGTTTGTAAGGATCTGTCTTAATTTAACCGGATCTGTTTTTATGTTTTCGGTAAGCCTGACTCTTGGCTGAATATATCTGAGTTCAAGTTTTTTATCGGAAGGTACTGTTGTTGCAAGACTCTTCTCAACAACACCCATAAGAAGATTTACATCTACCTCTTCCAGATTTGGTGAAATCTGTCCTGTTTCAATCTTGGAC
>JAGDMC010000028.1 GCA_017860395.1 Bacteroidota bacterium
ATACTTCTTCCCGATGTTGAATCGACAACCATTCCTGTAATCGTAATCTTTGGATTATCAGCTTTTTGAGCAATAAGATTTGCTGCGAAAAGAATAAACAGGCATGTTAGAAAAAATAATTTCTTCATTTTTAACCTTTTAATTTTTTTTTAAATAATGCTGGTTGTGTAGGTAGGTGAGGGCCAGGGCTTCCAGGGTTTTATATTGGATTAAAGTGCCCCGCAATTTCCGTGCCTATTTTTTATTTAAAAAAATAAAAATGCTTTATAATGAAATTATTGCAACGATGTGAAGATTAATTTCTATCCATTCGCTTGTTTTTACCATTCCCATCATTTCTACCGGAGGGGTTAGCCCAAAGTCGCGTATGCTTAAGCGCATTTTTCCGTCGGCATACCGCATACCGTTTTCCAGTCTGGATGAGAACGGGATATAGTATTGCTTTGTTACTCCGGTAATTGTAATGTTTAAGAATGCTTTTCCATTGATAGAATTTGTGCCGGGAATTGTGGAGAGTATCTCCAGATTATTTAACTGAATGTCCAGAACAGGATACGTTTCCGACTTTATTAGCTTTAAAAAGCCATTTAGTGCGATTCTGTTGGTTGATGTGAAATTTTTTACCTCCAGTGCAAGTCTGTTTTGACTCAGACTAATTTTATTCTGATTTTGCTGATATGTGAAATTGAACAATTTCCCCGGGAATTTATCTCCCGGCAAAACAAGTTTGAATTTAGAAATATTGGTAGATCCGAATATCGTAAGCGAACTGCTGTTGTCCAGTTCAAGCCGGGTTTGCGTTTGAGCACTTGAAACAGAGAAAGCGGCTAAAACAAAAATTATGACAGCAAAAAGTCTCTTCATCTTTTAATTCTGTAAAAAAAACCGGTAAGAGCGATACTCTTACCGGTTTGCAATAAATATACCAATAATTAGAATCCAACAACTGCCTCAATAACAAGGCCATTGAATTTTCCGCCATTGCGAAGGTCTGTTGAGACAAAACCATTATAGTTCTGACTCACATACTCTGCTTTTGCCATGATGTTTTTAGTCACGAACCAGCCACCACTCACGGCAACTCTGTTAATATTTACATCTGCACCACCCACTGTGCTTGATACTTTGTTATAACGGCCACCAAGCCAGAAGTTGTCCGATTTTCCAAATCTGTAAACAAGGTCGGTTGCAAACTGATTTGCAGAGCGCTCAATCTGCTCGCTTTTAGAACGACCTTTAGCTGTTTCAATAGTTGTAAACCACTCAAGACCTCCAACTTTCAGGAAGACGTTACCCATTACAGCACCAATTTTGTCGGTAAAGCCGGGATTGAAACGACCTGAAAATGCAGTAGAAGTTGTGAGAGCGTTGTCCATTACACCAAAATAGTGTGAACCGGAGCGGTCGCCGCCATAAAGAGTATTTGCAATTGATCCGGCAGTGTAGTAACCCGAACCGGTAATGCGGAGACGAACCAAATCGCTTAGCTGTTTATCATAACCAATCTTGCCAATAAAAGCAGGATGGCTTTTTCCATCGCTTCCCCCTGCATAAACGACACCTTTGGCGATATCACCTTTGATCTTGCCATTGGTCATCGCAACAACGGCGAGGAATCCTTTGCTTTGTACGTCAATTTCGGCACCAATTTCTGTTGCAAACTCATCCATAATATAGTTTTCCACGAATGGGTTGTAAATTGAGTTACCGTTGTCCGACCTGCGGAAGTGAGCATCGCCGTAGTTAACTTCCATGTGACCTACTTTAATAGTAGTATATTCCATTACTTTGTCAAGAAGAGCACTCTTCAGGAAAGGGAGCTTGTCAAACTGGATATAGCCGCCTTTAACCCAGGTCTCATTGTGGTGACGGGAAGAAAGGTAAAGTGTCATATTAAGTGTTACTCCATCGGCCAGAAATGCATCAAGATAAAGGTTTGCATTTGCTGTGTTAAAACCGGAAGTGATGGCAACAAGGCCCGGGGTAGCAGTAGATGTGCTGCTGTGGCTCAGTGTCTGGAAAGACTGAGTAAAACTGCCTCCGAATTTGAGTTTTAGTTTGTCAAATTTAGCAAGGTTCTCTTTTTTAGTTTCAAACCCATTAATTCCGGACTTGTCATAGGGGCGAACCTGAGAAAATGCCGTACTACTCATAAAGAGTACAGCAAGAAGTGTAATAATTGTTTTGTTCATGTTTGGTTATAATTTTTGTTAGTTAGTAGCTGCTAAATTCTGAGCCGGAACATTAACGTCTAATTTAATTGTAACGGCATCGCCGGATCTTATTGTTCCCAGCAGAGCAGTAGGGGGCTTCATTTTAAAATCGGTCATTTTCAACGGCACACTTACGGAAAGCTGATACCCGCCTGTCGCTGTCTTTTTGCCTGTAGATTTAAAAGTAATTTTTTTAGTCACACCTGCAATAATCAGGTTTCCTGTCAATGTAACCTGTACATCTGAACCGGAAACAACCGGAGTTGCAGGTTCAGTCATTTGAAAAACTATTGAAGGATATTTGTCTGAATTAAAAGCTTCGTATGTCTTTTTATCCATTAGCTTTTCTCCGCTCTTTATAGACAGAACCGGAATCTTAACAGATAAAGATTGAATTTCGCTTGTTTTACTCATTGCAAACTCACCTGTAATCTGATCTGTCTTGGATTCCCAGTCATGAAGAGTTGATGTGCCTAAAATTCTTGCCGTAGTAGTGAATGTATTTGTTTTTGTGCTCTGGGCATTTACATTCCCTGCTGTAGTGAAAATGATGCCTGCAAGAAGCAGCATGAAATACTTTGTTGTTAATTTCATCTTTGTATTATTTATCGTTTCTTTCAATTATTTGAGCGATGGTCTTTCTTGACAACATCTCTTTATATTCTTTTTTTACTTCAATCCAGTAGTCTCTTGACAGACAGTTTTTGGACCGATCGCAAAACCCCATGTCGTTAATACAATCTACAATTACTATGGGTTCAAATGCTGTATATACATCATATACTGTTATCTCTTCTGGTTTTCGGGTAAGTTTAAACCCGCTTCCCTTTCCTTTTGCATGGGAAATAATTCCTTTAAGTTTCAATGAAGAAATAATACTGTCAAGGTACTTAAGAGAAATTTCCTGGTTAATTGCAATGTCTTTTTGCAATACTCCGCCCGGGTCATTAGAACTGGCAATCTCAATTACGGCCCTTAATCCATAGCGTATTTTTGTATTAATTTTCATAGTTCTGAAGTTTTTCGCGACAAAAATAGTAAAAAATACAAATCCTATAACATTTGTAGTCTTATATTGTTAATATTTTGCAGTAAGAAATAAAATAAAACACTATTCAATAATCATTAAAATTCAGAAAATCAGTAATTTTAAGGGAATTCTAAAACAATTTTCAATCAATCATTATGCTTCAATTTTTTTTATAAATTTGCATTTGTTCGGTTGAATAGTCTTTCATTAATAAACAAACAAATGAAAATAAAGATTAAACTGTTAGGAATATTGTGTTTTTTATTGTCCTTCAACTTGAATTCAGGGGCACAGCAGATTTCATCACCAAACGGGAACCTGATACTCAAAATAAACTCCGAAAACGGGTCGGTTTTATATGAATTGAGTTATAAGGGTAAGAATGTAATATTACCCAGCAAGTTGGGAGTTGAAGCTGATGGCTTCTCAATGAGCGGCGATTTCTCGATAAAAGGGTTTAAAAATATTAAGGTAGACGAAAAGTGGAAACCTGTCTGGGGGCAGTACTCCGTAATCAGAAACAACTATAACGAAGTTGCTGTTGAATTGGTCCAGAGCGGGTTAAAGGCAAGGGAAATGATTGTCCGTTTTCGTTTGTTCAACGATGGGCTTGGCTTTCGGTACGAATTTCCTGAGCAGAAAAACCTGAATTATTTTACACTTTTGAATGAAATCACCGAGTTCCGGCTTTCCGGGGACCACGTTGCATTCTGTATCCCCGGCGACTACGACACGAATGAATTTTCATATACTACGGCAAAAATTTCCGAAATATGCAAAGGGATGGACATTGCAGCCCGAAGCAAAGGATACGAATCCAAAGCAGAAGGTTATACAGTGCAAACTCCGCTTATGCTCAAATCTGCCGATGGAATTTATATAAATATTCATGAGGCAGCTTTGGTGAATTACGCCGGAATGCTTCTGAATGTAGACGATAAAAACTTTATGCTAAGCGCACACCTTACGCCCGACAAGCTTGGAAAGAAAGGATATCTTCAGGCTCCGTGCAATTCACCGTGGCGTACAGTAATTGTCAGCGATGATGCACGCGACATACTGGCGTCACAGACAATCCTAAATCTCAATGAGCCGTGTGCCTATGAAGAGACATTCTGGATTAAGCCGGTTAAATATATAGGGGTGTGGTGGGAGATGTTCACCGGAGGAGGAGCAACCTGGGCCTATTCCGATTTTTATAAGGCTAAACCCGGAGTTACGGATTATAGCAAACTCAAACCTAATGGAAAACATGCCGCAACTACGCAAAATGTAAAAAAATATATTGACTTTGCCTCCAGGCACGGCTTTGATGCAGTTTTAGTTGAAGGATGGAATGAGGGTTGGGAAGACTGGGCTTCATATCTTAAAGACCACCACTTCAGCTTCACTGCCCCGTACCCCGATTTTAATGTTAAGGAACTGCAGAAATATGCTGCCTCAAAGGGGGTAAAGGTTATGATGCATCATGAAACTTCCGCCAATGCATCCGATTATGAAAGACAAATGGACGAGGCATTTAAATTTATGAACGACAACGGTTATACCTCTGTAAAGACAGGTTATGTGGGCTATATTATTCCACGCAGCGAATATCACTCGTCGCAATGGATGAATAACCACTATATATATGTAGCTAAAAGAGCTGCAGATTTTAAAATAATGATTAACAGTCATGAAGCGGTCCGCCCTACGGGCCTGTGCCGCACTTATCCAAACTGGCTGGCTCAGGAATCGGCAAGAGGTACCGAATTTGAATCTATGGGAGGAAATGCCTGCGACCATACAACAATACTGCCTTTTACACGTCTTATGGGCGGTCCTATGGATTATACGCCCGGTATATTCCAGACAGACTTATCGTATTATAAAGGCAACAAGCCCGATCAAAAGGTTCATACCACCCTTGTAAAACAGCTTGCATTATACGTAACAATGCCTGGCCCTCTCCAGATGGCTGCGGATCTTCCTCAAAACTACGAACGGTTTTTAGATGCATTTCAGTTTATAAAAGATGTGGCAGTTGACTGGGATAACAGCTGGTATCTGGAAGCAGAACCCGGCGACTTTATAACTGTTGCCAGAAAAGCAAAAGGAAAGGATGAGTGGTTTGTGGGCGGTATTACCGATGAAAATCCAAGAACAGCAAATATAGATTGTTCGTTTTTGCCAAAGGGTAAAAGTTTTACTGCAACAATTTATGAAGACGGAAAAGATGCCCATTGGGATAAAAATCCTCAGAGTTATAACATCAGGAAAATTACCGTTAATTGTAACACTCTTCTTAAAATCAATCTCGCTTCCAGCGGGGGAGTGGCTGTAAGTATCAGATAGACCGATAAACTTTATGGGCTTCCGGTTGTTTTGATTGTATTAAAAACACCAACCCATGAAAAAAATTAATTTAATATTTACAGCCATTGTATCCATGTTTTTTGGACAGAAAATGGTTGCGCAGGATAACCCGGTTACACCTCCGGTAGATTTTTATTCGCTCTCGTTTAAAACAATAACAGGAGAAACGTTCAAATTTAACCAGCTCAAAGGCAAGAAAGTTCTCATCGTAAATACTGCTTCAAAATGCGGCTTTACACCACAGTTTAAGGATCTTGAAGCTCTTTCGGAGCAATACGGGAACTCTCTGGTTGTAATAGGTTTCCCTTCAAACGACTTTATGAATCAGGACCCGGGAACAAATGAGGAAATTAAGTCTTTTTGCGAAGTAAACTATGGAGTGACCTTCCAGATGATGGATAAGTCTTCAGTTAAGGGGAAAAACAAAAACATTGTTTTCGCATGGTTAACCGATAAATCCAAAAACGGATGGAACGAAAAAGAACCGGCATGGAATTTTTCTAAATATCTGATTGACGAAAAAGGCAGACTTATTGGCCATTTCTCTTCTAAAGTAAAACCTATGGATGACGAGATTATCTCCAAACTCAAATAACCAGTAACAGTAACCGGAAATTATTTCTGGCTCTTAAAAGATTGGGACATGAATTTCTCTCCCACTTTATCCCTGTAGCTTTTAGATACGGGGATATCTTTTTCCCCTTCGGCATCAAGTTCAAGGAAAAGCCCGTCCCTCTCCCTTCTCATCACCTTAACCCTGCCAAAGTTTACAAGAAATGACCGGTGACACCTTTCCACGGGAGTATCTGCAAATTGAGACTCAAGGTTTTTCAGAGTATTTCTCAAAAGGTATCTCTTTACCTTACCATTTGCTGCATAGTGAATCACTACATAGTTATCGTCCGACTCCAGATATAGAAGTTCCCGGCTTTGTACAGAGAGTCTTAGGATCCCTTTTTCGTCCGTGAAAGAATAATTATTAGGAAGGTTCTCTTCTTCCGGTTCGTTCTGTTCTATGTTTTCAAGTTTTTTCTTACTCTCTTCCCATCCGAAATAAAACCAAAGAGTGATGTATGGCAACAGAAGCACCAGCGCAGTGTTCACCGTTGACGATTTAAATGTGGCAACGATATCTTTTCCGTCGTTTACATTCAGTGACAGGGTGTATATGGTATAGAACAAAGACATGCAAACAATCTCAAGCAATACCCACATAAAATATTTCACATATGATATAGGCCACTTTTTGCTGAAATAGTACATTATCACCCGGCTGATGACAACAACCAGAACTCCGGTAAGAATTATTGGCGCAGAATAAAGGAAAAATTTAAAATCGGAAACAACGTACCAGTTTTTTGAGCCGAATGGTTTATAGATATTAATAAACGCAAGAGCGAATGCTGCTGTGAAAAACACCAGCCGGAAAATATTCCTTTTTGAGTTTATATATGAGGGTATCGTCATTTAAATGCAAATGTAATTAAAATTTATTGACCCCATATATGCGAATTTCACCCCTCTAATGGATATTCCACCCATTTGGGGCATCGATTAAACCATTTTTTCATCAGAGATTGGTTTCTGCTCTTTATTTGCAAAAAAAAGGGATAAAGATGAAACTAAGAACAGTTCGTTTTGAAGAGAACCTTGGAAAAGACGAGATTCTGAATATCAGAAAAGTCGTGGCACCGGTAAAGTTCCTTGAGACTAAAGAAGACGAAATTTCGGAAAATACAGCTTTCGATTACTATATCGCTGAGCCCGAAAACCCGGTTTATTCTCCGTCAGGAAAATCGCGGTCGGCAATTCTTCTTTTTCACGGACTCAATGAACGTAACTGGGACAAATATATTTCCTGGGCAGAGTATCTTGCAGATAAAAGCGGAAGAGTAGTAATAATGTTCCCTCTATCGATGCACATGAACCGCTCTCCGAAAGAGTGGGCAAACCCCAGGGCAATGCAAAGACTCATTTCAATGGAGTTTAGCGACAAGAAAGATTACAGCAACCTCTCTTTTTTAAATTATGCATTAAGCAGCAGAATAAAATCGGACCCTTTCCGGTTTTACCTTTCCGGAAGAGAGAGTATTTTGAATGTGACTCAGTTAATGGAAGAAATAAGAGGTGACCGTCATCCGGTAGTTCATAAAGATGCTAAAATTGACATTTTTGCCTATTCAATTGGCGGCCTTCTTGCACAAGTCCTTCTCAAGGCAAATCCATGCGACTATTTTAGCAAAAGTAAGTTGTTCATGTTTTGCGCGGGCTCGCTGTTTAACGAAATGAACGGAGACTCAAAAATGATTATGGACAGAGACTCTTTTGCCTCATTAAAGAAATATTATATAGGCGATTTTATCAGATTGGGTGCAGAAAAGAGGAGATTGTGGGATTATATTGAGACAGCATTTACCACCCATATAGGAGAGAAGTTCTTCCGCGGGGAGCGGGAGAACTTCTATAAAAACAACTCACACAGGGTAAGTATTATTTCCTTAAAGAGAGATATTGTGATACCTACATCCGGAATCCGTCTTGCTCTTGGCAGCAGCTCGGATATCTGCCTTGAAGAGATGGATTTTCCATTCGATTACTGCCACGAAAATCCGTTTCCGGTTTCAGATAAAATTAATCCTTCCGATCGTAAGTATTATTTTGATAAAATATTCAGCAGAGCCGTCGAATTTCTAAGTTAGGCTATTTTAAAAGCGACTTAGGGTCAAGATTATCGTGCTCAATATCCTTAAAGTAATTTACTGTAGATACCATCAATTCATCGGTAGCAGCATCGTCGCAAACGATTATGCCTTTCGGATGCATTTGAAGAACACTTATTGTCCACAGGTGATTTATGCACCCCTCTACACCCATCTTAAGCGCTCTTGATTTGTGATGTCCGTTTACAAGTATCATAACTTCGCGGGCATCCATAATTGTTCCTACTCCCACTGTAAGAGCAGTTCTTGGAACCTGATTAATATCGTTGTTGAAGAATCTTGAATTTGCAATAATTGTATCTGTTGTAAGCGCTTTTATTCTTGTTCTTGAAGTGAGAGAAGAACCCGGCTCGTTGAAAGCAATATGTCCGTCCGGACCGATACCACCCATGAACAGCCTTATTCCGCCAATCGAAGTAATCTTATTCTCGTATTCTTCACACTCTTTCTTTAAATCGAGGGCGTTTCCATTTGGAATATTTACGTTTTCCGGTTTAATATCAATGTGTCTGAAAAAGTTTTCCCACATAAAAGTATAGTAAGACTGTGGATGATCTTTAGGTATGCCTATATATTCATCCATGTTGAAAGTCACAACATTCTGGAATGATACCTGTCCGGCTTTGTAGAGTCTTATCAACTCTTTATATGTACCGTAGGGAGTAGAACCAGTAGGAAGTCCAAGTACAAATGGTTTTTTTGGAGTTGGATCAAACTCGCGAATTCTTTTAACAATAAAAGCCGCTGCCCATTGAGAAATCTGTTCGTACGAGTTTTGAATAATAAGTCTCATATATGTTTTCTTTAAAATTGTTTAAGTTTGGTTGTAAAGCAGCTCTTTTGCATTTGCAACAGCCGCTTCTGTAAGTTTTGCCCCGCTCAGCATTCGTGCAATTTCTATAAGCCTCTCTTCTCCTGAAATTCTTCTAATTTCTGTGCGAGTAGTGTTTTTATCGTCTATTTCTTTGTAAACCAGTAAATGACACTCTCCTTTGGAGGCAATCTGAGGCAAATGAGTTATTGCAAATATCTGCATATTTTTTGCCATTTCACCAATAAGATTGCCCATTTTATCGGCAATCTTTCCGGATACACCTGTATCAATCTCGTCAAAAATCATTGTTGGCATCCCTAAACCGCTCGCCATCACAGATTTGAGGCAAAGCATGATTCTGGATAATTCGCCCCCTGAAGCCACTTTCGAAATGTCCCGCAGCTCGCCATTTTTGTTCGCAGAAAAGAAAAATTTAACAGAACAGTTCCCGTTGAGATTAAATCCGGAAATTTTTTCCACCCGGGTCTCGAACATAGCATGAGGCATTTCAAGCTCTCTTATTTTTGAGAGAAGAGTTGAATCAAATTTCTTTGCAATTCCGACTCTGATCCTGTATAGCTCTTCTGCCATATTATCCCGTTTTCCGGTCACTTTCTCAATTTGATTTTTGAGTGCTGTAATCTCCTCTTTGCGGTCTTCTGTAAGTTTCAGCTTTTCTGCAAGAGAGTTGCGTATCGATATTAATTCCTCGGTATTTTCTGCATTGTGCTTCTTTAGCAGGGTGTAAATCAATGAAATCCGCTCGTCAAGTTGTTGCGCTCTTTCCGGAGACAGCGTAACCTTTTCTGCCGATGCCTGTATCTCTTCTTCAATGTCTTTTAACTCAATACGGCAGCTTTCTATTCTTTCGGAAATTGAATTGACAGCGGGATAGTTTCCGGAAATACGGGAGGCAATGGATGTCATCTCTCTCAGATTATGTACTACCGATATATCGGAAGGGTTTAACAGAGATGCCATATTGTAGAGCGATACCTTTATCTCTTCGGCATTGCTGAGCAACCGGAATTCGCCCTCAATTTCCTCAAGCTCGCCTTCAGATAATTTTGCATCTTCAAGCTGATTGTACTGGAAACTGTTATAATCCTGTTCTGCTTCTTCTTTTGCGATTTGCTCCTTTAGTTCGTGAAGTTTTTTGTTAAGACGGTTAACCTCTTCGAATTCAACTCTGTAATTCTCAAGTAGCACTCTGTTTTCCGCAAAAGAATCCAGCACTGTCAGTTGAAAATTGCTGTCTGCAAGCAGCAGATGCTGATGTTGGGCATGAATGTCCACGAGCCTTTCCGACAATTCTTTGAGAAATTGAAGCGTAACAGGCTGGTCATTTACAAAGTTTCTGGATTTGGCTGGTCATTTACAAAGTTTCTGGATTTTCCGGCGGGAGTAACTACTCTGCGAAGAGTTATTTCTTCACCAAATTCAATCATCTCCTCTTCGAAAAGTTTCTGAACATACTTGTCCTGAGATATTCCAAAGACAGCTTCAACAACACAGTTTTTATCTGAATTTTTTAAAACTCCCGGGTCGGCACGGTTACCGAGCAACAGAGACAATGCACCTAAAAGGATTGACTTACCGGCACCTGTTTCACCTGTGATAATAATAAGACCATCCGGGAATTCGATTTCGAGATTCTCGATGAGTGCATAGTTCGAAATTGTCAGGCTTTTGAGCATAGCAGCAAGTTTTCTATATAGTCCGCAATGTCCCGGGCCACCTGCTCCTTGCTTTTTAGCGGGTAGTGAGTAATCTCTCCGCCTCTTGCGATAATGGAGATTTTGTTGGTGTTTACTCCAAATCCGGCACCGCTGTCTTTAAGCGAATTGAGCACAATTGCATCCAGCCCTTTCGTTTTAAGTTTTTTTTCTGCGTTGGATAATTCATTGTTGGTTTCAAGAGCAAATCCTACAATCAGGGAGCCACTCCTCTTAATTTTGCCAATTTCTGCGGCAATATCTTTTGTGGGCTCAAGTTCCAGGTTATAGTTCTCTTTTTCCCTCTTGATTTTTAAATCCGAAGAGTGAACCGGTGTAAAATCGGCAACAGCCGCACAAAGGATCGTTATGTCCTTACCCTCCTTATAACATTCGAGGGTAGTGCTGTACATCTCATTTGCCGTTGTCACATTTCTGACGGTTATACGAGGGTTTTTAGCAAAAATATTTACAGGTCCGCTTACAAGGGTAACCATTGCTCCCCTGCATGCAAATTCCTCGGCAATTGCATACCCCATCTTTCCTGTAGAGTGATTTGATATATATCTTACAGGGTCTATTGCTTCACGGGTAGGGCCGGCATTTATAAGGACATTTATATCTTTCAGACTCTCTTTGCGGGAAAAGAATTCATTCATATATCCGGCAATCTCTTCCGGTTCTGCCATCCTTCCTTTTCCATCAAGTCCGCTTGCAAGTTCTCCTGCATTGGGGTCAATAATCTTAACACCTCTAATGGAAAGGGTTTCAATGTTATTTTGAGTGGCAGCGTGAAGGTACATATCAACATCCATTGCAGGTGCAACAATTACGGGACACCTGGCAGAGAGATATGTTGTAAGAAGAAGATTGTCTGCAACTCCAGTTGCCATTTTAGCAATGGTATTTGCCGATGCAGGAGCAATTAAATATGCATCTGCCCACATCCCAAGACTTATATGACTGTTCCAGTCTCCGTTTTCGGGATTGTAAAACTCTACAAGAACAGGGTTTTTTGAAAGTGTGGCCATTGTAAGAGGAGTTATGAACTGCTTTGCCATTTCAGTCATTATCACTCTCACTTCTGCCCCTTGTTTAACTAAAGCACGGACTAACAGGGCAGCCTTATAGGCGGCAATACTGCCGGTTATACCCAATAGTATGTGCTTCCCTTTTAGCATTACTCCTCAATCTTCCTGTAGTGGATTCTTCCTTCTTCAAATTCGTTGATAGCAATGAGGTTTGCCTTTGGAAGCCTTTCGTAGTAGCGGGAAATTTCAATTTGCTCTCTGTTTTCGAAAGTCTCTTCAAGGGTATCGGCATAATTTGAGAACTCTTCCAGTTTCTGGCTGAGTTCAAATTTCATTTCGGCCGAAATTTGATTTGCCCTTTTTGCAATAATCATAGTAGATTCATAAATATTGCCTGTTGGAGCGGCAAGCTTTGAAAGATCTCTGGTTATTGTGTTGTTTGGTACATTTTTCCTGATTTCCATATCTATTTATTATTTATTACGGTTTGTGAGTGCTCAAACATTCCTGCTATTGATTTTTTGTATTTTGATTCCGGAAATTCGCTGACGAAGTTGTAATATTCGTCAACAAAAGCAAGGTAACGTTCTTTTTGTTTTGCTTTTACGCTTTGGTTTGCATATTTGTAATTGGAAACAACGAGCTGATACATTATCTCTTCTCTGTATCTGTTGTCCGGATTCTCTTTTAACGCATTTTTTAATGCAAATGTTGCTGCTTTGTAGTCTTCTATTGTAACATATATTTTTGCAGCTTCGTAACTTTTTTTGTCGAGTCTTTCCTGCAAATCTACAAGCATATCTTTACATTTTACAAGATACTTCGAATTAGGATATTCGTAAAGAAATTCACTTATCGAAGACATAGCCTTGTACGAGGGGAGCTGGTCAAGTTCATACCTATATGTAGATTCATACAAACAGTCCAGCCTAAGGAATCTCGCCTCTTCTGTGAAAGGGCTGCGTGGAAAAACCTTTGTAAACTGGTCGAAGTTTGCTTCGGCAGTCATCAGGTCACCATAGCGATAGTTGCTAAGGCCAAAGTAGAACTGAACAGTGTCGTCCCTGGTTGTGCCTTTGGTTGCTAAAAGAATTTGTTCAAAAAGGTCTGCAGCTTTTTTATATTTTTTTTCTTCAAAATATTTAAAAGCCCCTTTGTATTTAAGATCTACATCGGCACTTCTTACAAGCATTTCATATTTAGAAACGCACGAAGTCATAAAAACTCCAATCAGGACTACAACTAAAAATTTTACAATTCTCATCTTTAAATCTATTTGTTATCTGAGAGAAAACGCTCTGCATCAAGTGCTGCCATACAGCCCGAACCTGCTGCTGTTATCGCCTGGCGATAGTTAGGGTCCTGAACATCTCCTGCTGCAAAAACTCCGGGAACATTTGTCTTGCTGCTTTTGCCTTCAGTAATTATATACCCTTCCTCATTAGTCTTTATCCATTCCGAAAAAAGTTCAGAATTGGGGTGGTGACCAATTGCCAGAAAAAAGCCGTGAATGTCGATCTTTTTCTCCGTTCCGTTCTTGTGAGCAAGAATCGCACCATTTACCCCGCCAAGAGGAGTTCCGATAATTTCTTTTGTATTATAATTCCACAAAATCTCAATGTTGGAAGCGTTTTTAACCCTGTCCTGCATTGCCTTTGAGGCCCTGAGGACATCTCTGCGGACTATCAGATATACCTTATTGCACAAACCGGCAAGGTATGAAGCCTCTTCGCATGCAGTGTCTCCTCCTCCTACAACGGCAACATCTTTCCCTTTGTAGAAAAATCCGTCACATGTGGCGCAGGCAGATACGCCCTGACCCCTGAATTTCTCTTCGGATTCTATGCCAAGATATTTTGCTGTGGCACCGGTTGATATAATAATTGTTTCCGCAATAACTTCCTTCTCTTCGTCAATGATAACTTTAAAAGGTCTTTCGGAGAGATCTACTTTACTCACAATCCCAAAACGGACATCTGTTCCAAAACGGATAGCCTGTTTTTTTAAATCTTCCATCATTTCCTGTCCGCTTGTTCCGCTTGGATAACCGGGGAAATTGTCAATTTCGGTGGTTGTTGTAAGCTGGCCGCCGGGTTGTATCCCTTCATAAAGGACAGGACTGATATTCGCTCTTGAGGCATATATAGCGGCAGTGTAGCCTGCCGGCCCGCTGCCAATAATCAGACATTTTATTTTTTCTGAACCCATTTTGCTGTTTAATATGATTTTCAACCCACAAAGATAGATAATTTTTTTCGTAAGCAAGAAGTATCACGTCTTCAAGGTTGCTGTGCGATATTCCTATGTGATGGTTAAGCAAATCCACGTCCTGTTTGGTTATCTTGCCAGACTCGGTTTCATCTATCATTACTGCGGCTCCGTATGCAAGACCTAAAGTGTTTGCAACTATCCACAGAAAAGAGGTTTTTGCAGGAAGTCCAAAAACGGCAAGCACTGGTCTCATAAATTTCGAAAGCCAGCGAATTACTCCAAACTCCGACAAAAGCCTTTGCAGGATAGAGAGGGCAAAAATGAGGACAGTCATGAGTATAACCAGCTTTAATGTTTTGACAAACCAAAGCTGAAGCATTGCCCATAGAGAGGGGTCCGCGGCCGCAATATTAATGTGAACGGTGTTCGCAGCTCCGGGCATAATGAGATTTAAAACATACCCAAGCACAAACGCGGACAAGGTGCGGGTTATGACCATTCTTACTGCGGAGGAGCCTGTCTTTTTCTGGACTGCAGTTTCTGTAATCATATTGTGGGAACAAAGAACCATTACGGAAAGGATGGTTATTGTCCGGACATCCAGGTTGAGAGTGGACATTACAGCAATGGCAGAATAGTTATTAACGAAATAACCGGTAACATACGCAAGTGCTGCTTCTCCCGGGAGTCCAAGCAAATTGAAAACCGGACTCAGAAAGTTGGATATCCATGGAAGAATTTTAAAGTACTCCAGAAACTGAACGCCAAGCGTTACCAATACTGTTATACGAACAAGCCAAAGACAGGTTTTAAGTGTCTTTGGCAGGATCTCTTTTACGGAACTTATAGTTCTATCAATTGCAGATTTATCCATATTATAAATAATCCGCAAATATAGATTAATTTTTTAGTCCTAATAGTTATTTTTCTTAGGCTCGAAGTAAGCTTTTGGGTGATTGCATGCAGGGCAGTTTTCAAGAGCTTTTTTGCCTTTGTGTATGAATCCGCAGTTGCGGCACTGCCACTCGATTTCTTCTTCTCTCTCGAATACTTTTTCTGCTTCAACCCTTGCAAGAAGAGTCCTGTATCTTGCTTCGTGTTCGGCCTCAACTTTTGCAATCATTTTGAAAGCAACTGCAACTTTAGGAAATCCCTCTGCCATTGCTGTCTCTGCAAAAGAAGGATATAGCAGCGTCCACTCTTCATTTTCTCCGTCAGCGGCAGCGGCAAGATTTTCCTTTGTTGTTGCAATAATACCTGCAGGATATGATGCTGTAATCTCAACCATTCCGCCTTCTAAAAATTTAAAAAATGCCTTGGCATGTTCTTTCTCCTGTTCGGCTGTTTCTGCAAAAACAGCGGCAATTTGTTCAAAGCCCTCTTTTTTTGCAACGCTTGAGAAATATGTGTATCTGTTTCTTGCCTGTGATTCACCGGCGAATGCCTTTAACAGGTTTTGTTCTGTTTTTGTTCCTTTAATGCTCTTTTCCATAATTGATTCTTAATACGTTATTAATAATATATTATAAACAATATTTAATTTCTGATGTGAGCAAATATACTCAAAAAAAACCTCTTATGCAACCATGAATTATTATATTTGTAACAGGAAGAAGTTAATAAACACTAGCTTTAAAATGCAAAACAACAGATTGGAACAACTCAGGGAATATATGCGCGAGATGGCTCTCTCGGCATTTATAATACCCTCAAACGACACCCACTTCGGAGAATATATTCAGGACCATTTTATGTGCAGAGGCTGGATCTCAGGATTTGACGGCTCCGCTGGTACTGTTGCGGTAACGCTTAAAGAAGCTGCGCTTTGGACAGACTCGAGATACTTTATTCAGGCAGAAAACCAGATAGCAGGTACCGGGATTGTGCTTAAAAAACTCAAAATGCCCGGGACAGAAAGTGTTGAATCGTGGCTTGCAGCAAGATTGGAAGACAATCAAAGCGTTGGAATCGATTCTTCTCTTTTTTCCGTTATGGAATACAACTTGCTCAGGCAGGTCCTGCCCTCGTTAAATATAAAGCTGTGCAACGATCCGTTTGAAATTGTATGGAAAGAGAGGCCTAAACTCCGTTTCAATAAAATCTCCTATTTGGGAGAAGACATAACCGGAGAGAGCGTTTCTTCAAAACATAAAAGAGTTGTTCAGGCACTGGGGGTTCAGGAAGATTTCATATACCTGGTTTCTCTTTGTGACGACATTGCATGGCTGTGCAATATCAGAGGGAACGACATGCTTTATAACCCGGTTCCCTTGTCTTATGTAGCTTTGACAAGAGACAATATCCACCTTTTTATTTACGGAGGCGTTATGGCCGCTGAGGATATTAAAATCCTTGAAAAAGAGGGTGTGATTTTGCATGATTATAATTCATTTAACAGTTTTATATCTGACTATCCTTCAGAAATTGTAAGAATTGCTTCGCAGGATAAATTATCTGTGAGGAACTATAACAGTGCTGTCAAAAGCGGAACCCGTTTTATTCCGGATTTAAGCAGGGGGGGAGTGATAGCCGGTCTCAAGGCACTAAAGAATGATGTCGAAGCGGATGGGTTCAGGAGAGCAATGATAAATGACGGAGTTGCATGGGTAAAACTTCTTGTTTTTATAGAAAAGGAGCTCGAAAAAGGGAACAATCATCTTTCAGAAAAGATAGTTGCAGATAAATTTGCCACATTCCGGGCTGAATGTCCGGATTATATGGGAGAAAGTTTTGCTCCAATTGTTGCATTTGGCAAAAATGCTGCCCTTCCTCATTATTCCATTTCTGAAGAACCGGTCTATATTGAAAAGTCCGGATTTCTGCTAATTGATACAGGTGGCCAGTACAAATATGGAACAACCGACTCAACCCGCACTATTCCATTAGGCCCGCTCACTCCGGAACAAAAAACAGACTACTCCCAGGTTCTTAAGGGAATGATTGCCCTGAGTATGGCTAAATTTCCAAAAGGGACAAGAGGGTCTCAGCTTGATATTCTTGCAAGAGGTCCGGTATGTTCTGTCGCTAAGCTTTATCTGCACGGTACCGGCCACGGGATAGGCCATCGTCTCTGTGTTCACGAAGGACCGCAAAGCATAAGAATGGAGGAAAATCCGGTTACAATTGAGCCGGGAATGGTTATTTCAAATGAGCCTGCGATTTACGAAGAGGGAAGCTATGGAATCCGCATAGAGAACACAATTCTTTGCAAAGAGTGGGTAGAAAACAAGTATGGTAAATTTTACCAGTTCGAAACACTTTCCTTTATTCCTATTGACACAACAGCTGTTGATTTAAACTCGCTTGGCGGGGAGCATAAAGAGTGGCTCAATATGTACAATTCTTTGGTATATGAGAAATTGTCTCCATACCTGAGTATAGACGAGAAAAAGTGGTTAGCGGACAAAACTGCCGGACTCAATTGAGTAGTCGGGTCTGTAAATAATCAGGCGGGATCTTCTGTTAATGAAGCCGTTCCCTCTGCCTTCCCTTACAAATTTATAACTGGACTGAAGAAGATTGCCGGAATTGAATTCATTAAGATAATCTACGAAATCCGGTCCGTAATTGTAAAGCGCACCCAGGAAATACAAGCCTAAATCATACGCCTGAAATGCATAGGGAGAAGGTTCTGTACCAAACAGCGCCCTGTATTTGGATAAAAACACCTTTACGTCTTCACTTGAATAATTGACATTGTACTGAAGAGAGATGTGCAAATTCATGGTATGATAGTAATTGATGTCTACATTCTCAAAATTTCTCCATCTCGGAGTTCCGTAAAGAGTAATTTTATATCCGCTCCTTGTATTTATCAGATTGAGGTTTCTTAACATATCGGATACAAAAGCTTCGGAATTGGAAATCACAATTACCGAATTCTCTTTTGTGGCATCAAGCTTGGAAAGAAGTGCAGAATAAACGGACCTCCCTTTTAACAGGTTATATGAAAGAGAAGTGAAAGGGATGCCTTTTTGTGTGAGTATCTCT
>JAGDMC010000029.1 GCA_017860395.1 Bacteroidota bacterium
GCCTAAACATATTATCATAGATCTTGACGAGAACGGCGAGTATTATACAAGACTGTTCAGTAAAGAGCAGACATATAAATCAATGCTTAAGATTCTGGGATATTGATGATTTCAAAATCTGATATAAAATTTATCAAATCTCTTGCACATAAAAGGTACAGAGATGAAAACTCCGTATTTATAGCAGAGGGTGAAAAAATTGTAAATGAAGCACTTGCTTCTTCATATACAGTTGAGTCCGTATATTACAAAGACGATATAGGGGATGATGCCATGTCCCGTATTTCTCTCCTTTCTACCCCCTCCCCCGCTCTGGCTGTTGTTAAAATGAAAAGACCAGCAGAGGATTCTGTTTTGGATTATTCTAAATTATATTTTGCTCTGGACTCTGTCCGGGATCCCGGAAATTTGGGAACGATAATAAGAATTTCCGACTGGTTTGGGATAGATACCATTTTTGCTTCAGAAGATACAGTTGATATATACAACCCAAAGGTAGTTCAGGCATCGATGGGTTCAGTATTCCGCGTGGAAATTCGTTACGGAGGGCTTAACACAATGCTATCTTCATTTAAGGGTAATGCACCTGTGTATGGCACATTTCTTTCTGCTAAAAGCATTTATGAAACACAATTATCTAAAAACGGGGTTATTGTGCTGGGCAGCGAATCTCACGGAATTTCTGCAAAAATAGAGGATATTGTAGATAAAAAAATTTTAATTCCACAATATCCTGTTGATTCTCAAAGAGTAGAATCTCTTAATGTAGCAGTTTCAGCTGCTATTGTTGCTTCCGAATTCAGACGATTCTCTGTCTGAGAGCTTCGAAAATTACAACAGATGCAGCTACAGAAACATTTAGTGACAATGTTTTACCCATTAGCGGAATTTTAGCCACTTCAGTAGAAATTGCGAGTACAGATTCAGATATTCCTTTGTCTTCCGATCCGAGAATGATTGCTGTAGGCTTTTTAAAATCTACTTCATAAATTGTCTTCTCTGCTTTTTCTGTAGCAGCTACAATCTGGAAACCAGCTTCTAGCAAATGATAAAGCGCAGTTCTCAAATTTGGCACTTTAGCAGTAGGAATGCGAAGCAGTGCTCCGGCAGATGATTTAATAGCATCGGCATTAATTGCAGCACCGCCTTTGGCAGGAACAATTATCCCGTCTGCAGCTGCACATTCTGCACTTCTTGCAATTGCACCAAAATTTCTCACATCACTTACGCCATCCAAAAGGATAATTAATGGCAATTCTGACCTTTTTAAGGCATTCTCCACCATTGTCTCAACAGATATATATTCTACCTGAGAAATCAACGCTACAACGCCCTGATGCCTTCCTTTTGTGAATCTGTTCAGTCTCTCTTCAGGCACAAATTGAACAGGAACATCTTTTTCCTGCAGCATTTGGAGTAGTCTGTGAAATTGGATTCCATCCATACCCTGACGGAAAAGGACTTTTTCAATTTTTTTATTTGTCTCAAGTGCCTCAATTACTGGGTGCATCCCAAAGAGGTATTCATTTTTTTGTTCCATATATTATTAATTTATATTTATTGCTGTAATCTCTCCCACTCTTCCATCTTATCGTTTAATAAATCTTTCAGATTTGCATATTCAACAAGAACTCCTTCCAACTTTTCGGCAAAACTTCCTGCAGCCAGCCCGGCCTCAATTACAGAAATTTTATTCTCAAGTTCTTCAATACTCTTTTCGCATCTTTCGATGGCGTATTTCCTTTTCCGAGTCTCCTTTTCAGCCTCTTTTTGTTCTTTGTAATTTACAGGATCACTCGCTTTTGCGGAGGTTTTAATATTTGTAGGAAGGGATAAATTTAACTCATTTATGTTCTCAATTTTTTTTCTGTCAAGAAATTCTGTTATTCCGCCCAGATGTTCCCGGACTCCACCGTCTTTGAATTCATAAATTTTTGTAATAAGCCCGTCAAGGAAGTCTCTGTCGTGAGAAACAATGACAAGGGTCCCGTCATATTTTATCAGGGCTTGCTTAAGAATATCCTTTGACCTGATATCCATATGGTTTGTAGGTTCGTCAAGCGCCAGAAGGTTGTGAGGATTTAGCATAAGTTTAGCCATCGCCAGTCTTGAACGCTCGCCGCCGCTTAATACACCTACTTTCTTATCTATTTCGTTGCCCTTGAATAAAAATGCCGCAAGAATGTCCCTTAATTTAGTACGGATATCTCCGACTGCAATTTTATCCAGTGTATCAAAAATTGTATCATCTTTATCAAGAAGGTCATCCTGATTTTGTGCATAGTAGCCCAAAGATACATTATGTCCTAAAGTAACGCTGCCTTTTGTTGGATTCAGCTCGTCAATTAAAAGTCTCATAAAGGTTGTTTTTCCCTCACCGTTTCTTCCCAGTAATGCAACCTTCTCTCCCTTTTCAATCACAAAGTTTACATTTTCAAAAACCACTTTTCTGGAATCAAACTGCATCTTCAGATCCTTGGCTTTGACGACAATCTGGCCCGATCTGGGAGCAGGCGGGAACTTTACCAATAGTGTTGAGTTGTCTTCAAGGTCAATTTCAATCCGGTCTATTTTTCCAAGTTGTTTAATCCTCGACTGAACCTGATTGGATTTAGTAGCCTTGTAACGAAACCTCTCAATGAATTCTTCACTCTTTTCTATCATTCGCTGCTGATTGTCATATGCAGCTTTTTGCTGGTCTATTCTCTCTCTTCTCAGTTCAAGATATTTTGAATAAGGTACTTTGTAATCGTAAATTCTGCCAAGCATTATCTCAACAGTTCTGTTTGTCACTTTATCAAGGAATCTCCTGTCGTGCGATACAAGAACAAGTGAGCCTGTAAATCCGGACAAGTACTCCTCAAGCCACTGAATAGATTCTATGTCCAGGTGATTTGTAGGCTCGTCCAGCAGCAATACAGAAGGTTTCTTCAGCAAAATTTTCGCTAACTCTATCCTCATGTTCCAGCCCTGACTAAGTGTTGAAGTTGAACGGGGAAATTCGTTTCTTTTAAATCCAAGCCCAAGAAGAGTCTTTTCTGCTTCACCGGCAGGATTGTCACTTTCGAACAAATGGAGCTTATCGTTAACATCGTTTAATTTAACAATAAGTTTATGGTACTCGTTGCTTTCATAATCAGTCCTTTGAGTAAGCTCCCTGCTCACATCTTCCATCTCTTTATTCAGATCTGCTATATGGGAAAAAGCCATCATGGCTTCGTCAAATACGCTCTTGTCTTTTGCATGATCCATCTGCTGGGGCAGATAACCAATGTCAATTGAAGATGGTCTTAAAACCTCTCCGGATGAAGGATTATTAATACCCGCAATTATTTTCAAAATTGTGGATTTACCCGATCCGTTTTTTCCAACAAGACCAATTTTATCTCTGTCTCCTATGTGAAAATTGATCTCATCAAACAAAGGGGTTCCCCCGAATGAGACTGAAAGTTTATTTATCGATATCACGGCAAATTAATATACTGAATTCGTAAAGAAGATAAAGCGGCATTCCAACTATAAACAGTGTAAATGCATCCCCGCTTGGAGTAATAATTGCTGCTGCAATCATTAAAATTGTAAAAGCGTGCTTGCGGTATTTTTTTAAAAGAGATTTGTTAATAATTCCAATTTTAGATAAAATGAGTGCAAGTGCCGGCATTTCAAAAACAACTCCCATAATAAGAATCAATTGAGTGAACATTGAAATATAGGACTGTAATGAAATTTGATTTGCAACCATCGTGCTCACCTGGTAAGTCCCTAAAAACCTCAATGTTAAAGGAAATACAAATATATAGCCAACTAGAACCCCTATAAAAAACAGTACAGCTCCAAATGCGAATGCTTTTTTAACAGCAACCTGCTCTTTTTCGTAAAGGCCGGGTCCTATAAAACGCCAAAGCTGATATAACACAAACGGGACAGCAAGGATAAATGCAAGAGTCAGCGAAACTGATACGTGAATAAAAAACTGCGCCGAAAGGTCAATATTTATAAGATTTAGGCTGAATGGTTCAGGTGCCGCATCAGGAATTTTCAATAGTAGCGCTAACTGTCCGAGCCATTTGTATAAAATAAACCCGGAATCCGTAGGCGCAAAAATTATCTTCTCAAAGATGAAGCTTTTAGCAAGGAAAATAGGGATCACCAGTATAAAAACGACAATCGCAGAACGAAACAGTACTTTCCTGAGTTCGTCCAGATGCTCCCAAAATGTCATTTCACTGCTCACTATTTCTTTTCCTCTTTCTCTTCTGAATTTGTCTCTTTGAGGTCCTCTTCGACTCCCTTCATCCCGTCCTTGAAGCTTTTCACTCCTTTACCAATACCTCTCATTAGTTCCGGAATTTTCTTCCCTCCAAACAACAATAATACGATGAGGGCAAGGATGATTACTTCAGTTGCTCCTATTGTTCCAAACAGTAATAGATGATTCATGATTATTATTAATTATTAAGTTTTTACATAAAATATGGCGAAAACACTTTTACAACCGATTCAGGAGCTCTTGTAGGCTTTCTGCTAAGTGAATTGATAAAGCCAAGCGTAACACTTCCCGAACAAACAACTTCATTTTTCTGATTATAAATAACAGTGTCAATTATAATTCTGGCCCTTGGACAATCCTTTATCGTACTTACGATACGAATTATTTCGCCCATTTTCACCGGCAGTTTGTAATTACATTCGACATGAGTAACCGGCATCATTATTCCCTCTTCCTCAATCTTTTCGATAGGCAGACCTAAATCTTTAAGAGCTTTGCTTCTGCCGCACTCGAAATATCTGACATAATTAGAATGGTGCACTATTCCCATCAAATCGGTCTCATAATATCTTACTTCAAGAATTGTTTCCGAAATATACATATTTATCAGTTTAAAATTTTTACACCCTGCCCCGGAGAGTAGTAATGCAATTTAAAATTGTCTACAACCAGGCTGCTGCCGTCTGCTCCTGTAAATATATCTCCGTCCCTGCTGGAAGACATTGTCACCACTATATGCGTTGGAGTAAGATTTTGCGCTCCGCTCAGCGGCTTAATATCTGTCAGCGACAAGCTCCAGTCCGGAGTGTTTTCGCCGATAATGAATTCCCCGCGGGCAATTTTATTCGATACCGGCTCTTTTTGAATATCAAACTCATCCGTTCCGGAATGATGCCATAATTCCACCCATACAATTGCTTTATCGCTTCCCTCAACAGCTGCCGGATCTTCAAAAGCCGGGATATTTACCGAGGAGAATTTTGGGGTCGTTTTTATGAGGTTTATGCCTTTTGAATACTTGTAATTCAATGAAAAAGCAACAGGAATTGTTTTGCCGGTAAAAGGAATCCCAAATTTAGTCATATTCTGAGGGTGATACACATCCTGTGCCAGAATACTGTATTTAAATTTTCCGAGAAACAGACCTCCGGAAGCCAGAGAAGTAACCCTTACTATGTTAGCAAAATTTATAACAGAAAGTTGCGTTTGAAGTTTTGCCGCATAAGGCGAATTGTATCCGGAAACTCTTGACAGTCCCTGTACAGAAGGGTTATTGGATGAGTTCCATCCGGAACCGTCGCTTGGTGAAATAGTAAGTGGAATTGTTGAAAACAAAGGGTGAGTGCCCCATGTCTCAAAATTGCTGTTCTCAATCTGAGGAGCTGCAATAAGTTTTATGCTCCATAATCTTTCACTCCCGTCCTCTGCAACTACTGAAAACCGGAAATCATTATCAGGCGACAAAGTTATCGGTGCACCGGATGCCGTCCCTTTAATTTTTGCCTTTGGGGAAACAGTAATAGCCGGGGAAATTATCAATTTCCTCATATTGTCATAGCTGTCTGTAATCAAAGTAATTCTAGATATTCCGTTTTCAAGGTATTTTGAAGAGAATATATATCCCCCGGATGGAATACCGGAAATAAAATCCAGTATTTCGTTTTGAGAACTTTTTGGAGTGAAGTTGTTTGTTAGAACAATTTCCCATTTTTCCGACAACCCCTCTTTTGTAACAGTGAAATCAACCGTATCGTTTATTGATGAGAAGGAAAGCGTTGCAGGCATTGTAGATGTAGCACCCGATGAAAGTGAGGCAAAACATCCGTTAATTAACAGAGGAAATGTGCCATTGCTTAAAATGGGAACATTTACTGTCCTTTCGGAGCGGTCAACAGTAAAATTCCCGATTTCAATTTTGCTGTCAGCACTGCTGTATCCTGTTTTTGATACACTGAGTATCTCGGCATATTCATTATAGCTCCTCCACTCAATATTCCATTCCTTTGTCCAGCCGGTAATTATATCAGAAAAAAAGAAACTCTTTTTTTCTCCCCATTTTGTAAAAGAGATGTTTTCTCCTGATTTAATCCCTGTCAGGGAGGAGTATTTGCCGGTTACAAACTCAGGTTTGACGGTTCCGGAAGAGTTATTTTGAGGGCTTTTTGCTATTAAAGTAATTGTTGAAGTGGTGTTTGAAACAAGCAGATTATAAATTTCCAATCCGGAGTTAACCGCAATTGCCTTTACATCATTTATTCCAAAATTTATCCGGTCCGACACATCATCCGGGACCTGAGAAGAATTTTGAATCGTAAAATGTTTTGCAGGAGACAATTTGATTTTCCATATCTCCTCTCTTCCGCTTTCAGAAATAACTGAAAGGTCTTTTTGAGTTGATAATGATTCGAATACTATCGGTGTATTGGCTTTGTAGTCTTTAAATCCGGCCCCGGCCGATAAGGTTATTTCGGGCACAATAGTAAAAGGAGCAATGGCCGATATGGTGTAAATACCTATAGTGTAATTTGAGTAGTCAATTGATGCTTCATTAATTAACTTGCAATCTTCCGGATGACTGGATTTGACCGTGAATTTTTCTACTTCGGCAAGGTCGTTTGAAGGAATTTCTTCCAGAACAACCTCGTATTTTGCAGTCATCCCGCTTTCTGCCACTACACTAATTTCATTTATACTGAGTATAGATTCAAATCTTATGTAACCATCTGTGTCAAAGCCAAGAATTTTATCAATAGATTTCTCAGTTTTTACATCCAGCTTTACATCCAAAGGGAAAAGATATTTGCCAAACCTGAGCGGAATTATAATTTTCTTTCCTTCAATCCGTGGAGTGTCAAATACTGCATTTGCAGGCTTCCCCCCTGTAATTGAAATTGTATTGATATTATTGTTGTCGCTTAATTCACTTACCTTCCGGCAAGAAAGAGACAAAACCAATAATACAAGCAGTATCAGAAGTGTTTTAATCCTTCCGATATAGAAAAAGCTCTTCATAACTTAATGTTTAAGAAGTTCATTTTTCAACTTGGAAAGTTTATCAATTTTAGTTTCGGCGTCGCTTTTTTTCTTGAATTCAATATCTACTATAGCTTTTGGGGCACTTGCCACAAATTTTTCATTTGAGAGCTTTTTGTTTACAGAGGCAAGAAAACCTGTGAGATGCTCAATTTCGGCATCAATCTTTCTTATTTCTTCTTCTGTATTAACCAAATCTCCCAGTGGAATAAAAAACTCAGCGGTGTCTACCATAAATGAAGAACCTGAGTTATTATCCGCTCTGCTTTCCAGTAATTTTATCTCCGATATGTTGGCCATTTTTTTAATAATCGGATAGAATTCCGGAGATAACCCTCCTTTAATATACAATTCCAACGGATTTTTAGGAGAAATTGCCTTTGACTGTCTAATGTTCCGGATGTTAACTATAACCTCCTTAACCTGTTCAAAGCTTTTAATGTATTCAGGCGAATATGGTTTTGCCGCAGGCTGCATTGCTATCATTATACTCTCTTTTTGTCCCCTTTCTTCCAGATTATGCCACAACTCCTCGGTAATGAATGGCATAAACGGATGAAGAATCTTGAGCAGTTTATCGAAGAATCCCATTGTAGCCTTGTATGTATCAGGATCCATTGGCGCTCCGGAATCAGGTTTGATGATTTCAAGATACCAGGCGCAAAAATCATCCCAGAAGAGCTTGTAAATCAACATCAGGGCATCAGAAATCCTGAATTTTTCAAAGTGATCGTTAATCGTTTCTATTGATTGGGAAAGGATATTGTCAAACCATTTGACGGCACTTGCCGATTTCTCGTTCTGTCTCAGACTCTCTTCAACGTTCCAGCCTATAACAAGCCTGTATGCGTTCCATATTTTGTTTGAGAAGTTTCTTCCCTGTTCTACCTGACTTTCGTCAAAAAGAATATCAGTACCTGCATTGCTGCAAATCAGCATTCCAACACGTACGCCATCTGCGCCGTAGCTTTTGATCAGTTCAATCGGATCAGGTGAGTTTCCAAGAGATTTGGACATTTTTCTGCCAAGTTTATCTCTTACGATACCAGTCAGATATACATTTCTGAATGGAATGTCATTACAGAATTCATGACCGGCCATTATCATTCTTGCTACCCAAAAAAACAGAATTTCGGGAGCTGTTACAAGGTCATTTGTAGGATAATAATATGCAAGGTCGCTGTTTGGGACTTTATCGGGAAATCCGGGTTTTCCAGGATCAAAAACCGATATTGGCCATAACCATGAAGAAAACCATGTATCCAGCACATCATTATCTTGTTTCAAATCGGACAACTCAATTGATGGATTTGATTTTCTGGCAAGTTCCAGTGCTTCGGTTTCGTTTGAAGCAACAACAAAGTCGCCATCAGGCAGATACCAGGCAGGAATTCTTTGTCCCCACCATAGCTGACGGGAAATACACCAGTCCCGCACATTCTCCATCCAATGTTTGTATGTGTTTTTATATTTGTCCGGAATAAGTTTAATCTTATCGCTCTCAACATAGTTTAAAGCCTCTTTTGAAGCCTCTTCCATCTTCAAAAACCATTGAAGCGACAGTCTTGGCTCTATTACGGCATTAGTTCTTTCTGAATATCCTATTTGTGATGTGTACTGTTCCTCTTTTTCAAGACAACCGGCCTCGGAAAGCATTTTTACAATTTTCTTCCTTGCAGCAAATCTCTCTTCTCCAATTAGGATAACTGCTTTTTCGTTGAGTTTCCCAAAATTGTCGAGAATATCAATAACCGGCAGTTTGTGTCTTATTCCAATTTCATAGTCGTTTATATCATGGGCCGGCGTAATTTTCAGGCAGCCTGTTCCAAAATCCATTGATACATATTCGTCCTCAATTATCGGAATCTCTTTATTTATAAGAGGGATCAATACTTTGCGGCCTTTAAGCCCAAAATATCTCTCGTCCTGAGGATGTACACAAAGAGCAACGTCTGCCATTATTGTCTCGGGACGGGTAGTTGCAATTATTACAAAGTCTTTGCCTGCTTTTCCGTCGTTTGATAAGTAATATCTAAGATAGTAGAGTTTTGATGAAGTCTCTTTATGAATAACCTCTTCATCACTCACGGCCGTTTGACCCTCCGGATCCCAGTTTACCATTCTCACGCCTCTGTATATGAGTCCTTTGTTATAATAGTGAACGAAGGTATTTATAACCCCTTTGCTCAATTCCGGGTCCATTGTAAATTTTGTTCTTTCCCAGTCACATGATGCACCCAGTTTTTTTAATTGTTCCAGAATAATGCCGCCATGTTTCTCTTTCCACTCCCATGCATGTTTCAAAAACTCTTCCCTGGTAAGGTCGCTTTTTTCAATTCCTTCGCTTTTAAGCTTAGACACCACTTTCGCCTCGGTTGCAATAGATGCATGGTCCGTTCCGGGCACCCAGCAAGCGTTTTTGCCCATCATTCTGGCCCTCCTGACTAATACATCCTGAAGAGTATTATTGAGCATATGACCCATATGAAGTACACCTGTAACGTTGGGTGGAGGTATAACAATAGTATATGGTTCCCTTGCATCAGGTTCCGAATGAAAATATCTGTTTTGTAACCAAAATGAGTACCATTTATCCTCCGTCAATGAGGGATCGTATTTAGCCGGAATCTCCATAAAAACCATTTACTTTTTAAATCTAAACAGCAAAGTTATACATTTTATGGAGAGCACACAAAATTAGCTTTACAGAAAAAGTCTTATATTTGCATACGATAATTTAAAGAAAATAGTTATGAGTACTGATAATGAGTTAAATATAGAGTTAGGTAATGATGTTGCACAAGGGTCTTATTCTAACCTTGCAATAATTACCCACTCAAGCAGTGAATTTATAATCGACTACATAAGAATGATGCCGGGGGTGCCTAAGCCTCAGGTAAACAATAGAATAATAATGACTGCCGAGAATGCAAAAAGGTTGTTTCTTGCGCTACAGGATAATATTGCAAAGTTTGAATCTCAATATGGAGAGATTGAACTTTTTAACGAATCAAAAGGAGTTATTCCAATGGGCTTCGGTAATAGTTCAGCCGAAGCTTAAATCACTATAAATAAACAGTATGACTAAGACATTTAAAATTGTTGTTCTGGCAAAACAAGTGCCGGATACTAGAAATGTTGGCAAAAATGCTATGAAGGAGGATGGAACTGTTAATCGTGCCGCCCTGCCTGC
>JAGDMC010000177.1 GCA_017860395.1 Bacteroidota bacterium
GTAATCGGATTTCAGCCCCGTGAGTGCGACGGCGCGCAGGGACACGTAATATTTCGGTCCCACGGTAACGTGAGGGCTGAGGTTGGCGAGGTTGAAGGATGTGGTGAGGGTGCGGGTTGCCGGGTCCACCGCGCTGACCGCCGCCATCGGGGGATCCGCGTCGGCGAAGGTGCCCGTCTCATTCACGTGGATTTCGAACCGATCCAGATCGGTAACAGGGTTCATGGCAGTCGTATCGACATAGGAAGTCGGAGGTTCCCAACTCAACGTCTTCGCGGGAAGCGGGGTTCCGGATTCCGAGGAAGAGCTTCCTCCACCGCATCCGATCAAGGTTGTTGTCATGATCCAAAGTGCGATAACCAGAACCGCCCGGATTCGAGTAGACAAATGCAACCCTCCTTGAAGCCGGAAGGATCGCAATAGGCATGCCACGAATAGACGCTAACGTTATCAACAAGTTATTCAGTGATCACGCGAACCTGAATTTCGATTATGAAATCGGCAGTTCGATCTTGTAACACATTGCCCGACCCGCATGAAAAATGAAAGGTTGCCGTTCGGGAGAGCGGCAACCCAAGGTAATGCGTTAATTGTATTGAAATATCCGATATATGTTACCCTCCATCACCTGCAGCAAATATTGAGCGTACCCGTTTTTCCACATCGGCTCCGCCAACATGCACATCTGGAGTTCCGCTATATATCCCATGCGATAGGCAATTTCTTCGACGGATGCGATCTTGAGCCCTTGGCATTTCTCGACCGTTTCCACAACGGCGCCGGCATCCAGCGGGGAATCGTGCGTCCCGGTGTATAGCCAGGCAAAACCACGACCGAGCAGTTCCACCTTCAATTTTCCCCGGGAACAGTAGTGGTTGAGGACGTCCGCGATCTCCAGTTCCCCTCTTGCAGATGATTTCAGGCCGGAAGCGATCTCAGAGCTGGTCGGGGAATTTTGGACACCCGGATAAAACTACTGTGTCATAAAACATTAGAACACCTCGGTTAATCAGATATGAGAGAAAACGACATATTATTGATTACCAAAGTGTTCTGAGCTTCCTGGTTATGCATTTTAAAAAATATTCTGAATCTTTTATAAGAGGCGTTAGTTGCAACATAAAGTGTTACCTCGTTTTCTCCCTTTGTGGGAGGCAAATTATTATAGAAAGTGTCGATTCTTTCCTGGTCGCTGTACTGTGAAAAACTAAACTCAAGCGATTGCATTGAACTATCCAGTTTGTATCTAATGGTAAATTCGTAAATATTTCCTGGAATAAGTTTGTCAAATATCGGGCTGCTTTCTATTGGTGATACTGCTGAATTTCCCCTAAATGTATAGCATTGAAAGGCTTTTTTATGTTTGGCGATTTTAAATAAGGTGCCGTTTTTTAGTTGATCTGTCGTTACAATTTGTTCCGGATAGGACCAGGGCAGACTCATCATCTCATCCGCTTTTATCACCAAAGTACGTTTCGATCCCAAGTTTTTTACTTGGGCTAAAACGATCTCATCTGTATTGATGATATATTTCCATGCTGGATTTTGGGGAAGAAGCAACAATGTCAGTTTTTGAATAGATGCTTGATCCTTAGCAGAACTCAGATAATGTAGCCTTCGCTGAATAAAACTTCTCGAATAAAGAATGTACTTGTCGGAATTATAAGTCTCTGTCGGCAAAAAGCTTTTTAAATTTAACTTTGAAAAGTTTGGATACATATTGAAATCCTTGAAAGGATACGCATATACCTGCCCCTGTAATTTCGTTATAACTTTTTTGGATTTCAGAAACTGGTCTGCAATAAAAAAAGAATTGTTTTTAAATAGAACAGAATTGGTAATTATTTTAGGCAATTCAAGAATTTGAAACATCAGTATGCATACAACGATTGTTGTTACAACACCCAGTGTAATTTTTTCATTAAACACTTTTTTGAGATAGTGAGGGATGTTCGATATTGCATAGCCTGTTGCTATAGTGAGCACCACGGTAAATGCTAATATGTAACGAGCCTGTAAGGGCAAAGCTCTGGTCAAAGGAGAGATGCTCGATACCGAATAGCTATAAGCTATAAAAATACACGCGCCACCTGACAGAAGAGCAATCATACGGCGATTTTTATGCCAAACTGCTACAAGCGCACCTATCATCCCTCCACTTGACAGTATAATCCCAGATATGGAATTGGTCAGGTTTTTTAAAGGTTCGAACAAATAATTCAAAATGGATATTTGTGGCATGTTAATTTCCCAAAGGGTTACTCCTTTGGGAATCATTTTCATTCGAAGTAAAAAATCATCTGCAATAAATTTATAAAATAAACCCTCTCCGATCCAAAGGATAAAAAAGAAGACAGAAAACTGGATGGTGTTCCTCACAGTTTTTTTTTCCAATAACTCGTAAACAGGTAGTGACAGCAAAAAGATCAGGTTTGGTTCTCTTATGAGGTAGCTGTAAAAAGCAAGGCATGCGGCAAGTAAAAGTATCAGTATCCGCTTTCCTCCTTTTGTAACATCTGCATAGGTAAAAGCCAGAAAACACGCCAACAAGAAAACGAGATTAGGCACATCAGGAAGAACATTTGTTGATTGTTGTAGACCGAAATATGAACACGCAAAAATGAGGCCAGAAATAATTGCAGTTTGTAGCCCACATACGCCGTGACTTACAATAAAAATCATTGCTAACAGGAGTAAGGATGAACCGATTGAATACGTATAGTAAGCAGCTAAGCTATACCCTAATAGTTTTTGGAGAATTGCCAGAGGAAAAATTAGTCCTAAGCGAAATGATATTTGACGCGCATCTTTAAACATATCTGCTGACAAATCGGATGCTAAAGCAAAATATGAAGTGTCATCGGACTGCAGAGGGGCAGATAAAAATATAATGCGAAATATGAATCCAAAAGCCAATACAAGAAGAAACCATGGAAGCACTTCAAGAAAGGCATCTATTCTGTTTTTAATCAATTTCGGCTCTGGTTGCATAAGTTATTAAAGTAATGCCATGAAGTAACTGCGTTTGATTAATAGACAGATATATTTTGTTTTATACCGATAATATAACATCTAAAAGAATTTAATCCTTGATGCTGCAAAAACAGCCATTCTCAACAAAATCATCCCGTGCCGCCAACGGGAGATATTGGTGGTTCCGTACTGACGATCTCTATATCGAATCGGCATGTCAACAATCTTTAGGTTCAATTTAGCTGCACCGAATATGAGATCAAAATCGCCAAATGGATCGAATTCCCCAAAATATGAACGATTTGCAGCGATTTTCTCATAGTTTTCTTTTGTTAAAACCTTTGTGCCGCACAAGGTATCTTTGATAGGTTGATCTAATAACCATGTAAAAGCAAGGCTGAAAAATTTATTACCTACAAGGTTCCAAAAACGCATAGCCTCGCTTTCCATGGGGTAAACAAGACGAACCCCATTTATAAATTCCCCTTTGCCACTGACAAGCGCGTTATAAAACAGGGGCAGATCTTCTGGAGATACGGTCATGTCAGCATCGAGAATCATTAAAATATCACCCTTGGCCTTACTGAAACCAAGGCGAACCGCATCACCTTTTCCTTTTCCAGTCTGCCGGAAAACAGATGCACGTCTACCGGGGTTTTTTTCAATCTCGCTTCTTATTGTTTCAAAGGTATTGTCACTTGATCCGCCTTCTACAAAGATAATTTCCGTTCCTGCACCTATCTCAGGGATTCGTTTGAAAAGGCTGGCGATATTTCCCTTTTCATTTCTTGCCGCAACAATCACTGAAACAAGATATTTCCTGTCTTGGGTTCCTGTCTCTGGTGCTTTACGGGCAATGGTAAAATTACTCATGCAGAAGAGGCGAAGCGGATAAATTTTTGCAAGATACCGGTTAGCCATTAAGCTCAGGACTGGAATATTTAGGGGGA
>JAGDMC010000030.1 GCA_017860395.1 Bacteroidota bacterium
TCACCACCATTTTCAGTGATGAAGTCACGATACTTTTTTACCGCTTCCTTTATCTGGACCTCAGATAAAACGGGAGTTGCAATGAAAACGGTTTCGTAATGTTTCAACATACTCTTTGATTAATAATTAAATTTGTAAAAAGGGCTGCAAATATATGCATTATTTTGAGTCCGTCAAACTATTTTTTAACAGGGGCTGCTTTAAGCACCTCAACAACATAGTTCCACCACTTATCAACTGTTTGAATATTAACTCTTTCGTCCGGAGAGTGAGGGGAACGGATTGTTGGGCCGCATGAAATCATATCCCAGTTCGGATAAGTTCCGCCAAGAATACCACACTCAAGCCCTGCGTGAATTGCCATCACTTTAGGTTCGGTTCCGTACAGTTTTTTGTAAACATCCTTCATTGTGCTAAGAATAGCCGAGTTCATATCTGGTTTCCATCCCGGATACCCGCCTGTCAATTCAACCTGAGCGCCTGCAAGTTCGAAAACAGAGCTCAAAGATGCTCCAAGCATATCCTTTGCAGAGTCCACAGAACTTCTCATAAGGCATTTAACAGCTATTACGCCATTTTCCGATTTAACAATCGCAAGGTTGTTTGAAGTTTCAACAAGACCCGGCACGGCGTCACTCATTCTCTCAACTCCGTTTGGACAAGCATAAACAGCAAGCACAGCATTGAGTGCAGTTTTTGCATCAATTACTTTTGATGGAGTTTCACAAGGGACCAGTGTTACATTAACATCGGGGTCTTGTGCAGACAACTCGAATTTCATTCCGGCCAAGTGTTCTTCAACGATTTTCATTGCGGCAGCTTCCTTGCTTTTTGGTAAAGCCAGAACAGCAAATGCCTCTCTTGGAATTGCATTGCGCAGGCTTCCGCCCTCAATTGAAGCAACCCTTGCACCTAATTCTTTAATAAGGGGAAGAAGTACTCTTACCATTGATTTGTTTGCATTGCCCCTGCCAAGGATAATATCCATTCCGGAGTGACCGCCCTTTAAACCTGTAATTGAAAGTTTGTATCCTGTCATTCCTGCAGGAACAGCTTCTTCGGTATATGTGAATTTTGCAGTTGCATCCAGTCCGCCGGCGCATCCAACATAAAGTTCACCTTCGTCTTCCGAGTCAAGATTAATTAGTATATCTCCTTTAAGGATACCGGGCTTAAGAAGGCGCGCACCTGTCATGCCTGTCTCCTCATCAATTGTAAAGAGAGCCTCAACAGGTCCGTGAACCAGATCCTTAGCCTCAAGAACTGCCATGGCAACAGCGAGCCCCATTCCGTTGTCGGCGCCAAGGGTAGTACCGGTGGCATATACCCACTCGTCTACAATTCTTGGAATGATAGGGTCTGTTTCAAAATTGTGAACTTTATCGCTGTTTTTCTGAGGAACCATATCGATATGGGCCTGAAGGATAATTCCTTTACGGTTCTCCATTCCCGGTGTGGCAGGTTTGCGTATAATTACATTACCAATTTCATCTTTGATTGTTTCCAGGCCAAGATCCTTGCCAAATTTTTCCAAAAACAGGACAGCCTTGCCCTCTTTTTTAGACGGGCGGGGAATTTGAGTGAGTGAATGGAAATTTTTCCACACTCTTGTTGGTTTTAATTCTGAAATACTCATTATGTATAGTTTTAAAAATTATTATAATATCCTGATTATTTTCCTGTTGCAATCTCTATTGGGAAAGAGAGCATACTGCCAAGCTGATAAACAGCCACCCTTGTCTGGAGAAGAAGGTTCTGCCCATCAGAAACTCTGGCGTTCATTATTGCGGGTTTTCTGTAAAGGACTCTTCCTTTTGCAAGCGTGAGGTCCATATTTACTTTTGCAGCATTGTCCCCGTCCTGGATAAGTTCCAGCACGATTGGCCTGCCGGATACATTGTCCGAAGTGAGGAGTCCCTGACTTTCTGAAATCCTGAAGGCAACATAAAATTGCTTTGTATTTTCTGCCTTAGGCACGACATCAAACTCCATCTTTTGAGTATCAGAAACACTTTTACCGGTAAAGAGAGTGAGATATTCGTCTTCAAGCCTGTTTATTTCATCTATTGCCGCTCTTAATGCATCTCCACTGAATGTAGCATCGGTTTCGCCAGTTATAATTTCCATTCTTTTTGTTCTGAGACGGAAAATAAGACCCGCTGTCTCTTCTGCTCTTTTTTCAAGGCTTTTTTCCACAACCTGACTCTGCTGAACAGGAACTCTCTCCAGGCCTGTAGCTGTCTGTACGGTTTTATACAAAGTAGTGTTTACGCTTGTAAGGTTTGATGTCGACTGGCTCTTTTCAAACGCAGCCATATCCGCTTTAGCAGGGAACCTCATGCTCCCTCCTTTTGCAACACGTGAATCGGACCAGATAATAAGGCCCTGGCTTGTCATTTCAAGAAAATTTGCAGATGCTGTTTTAGAGTTTCCAATATTGAGGGCGATATTGGAACTGCGGTCGGCTTCTGTATACGGAATAAGCTGAACTGAATTAAGAGTATATGTATCGCCGCTGGTTTCGCGTGCCTGAATTCCCAGGTATTTTTGAGCATATTTCGCATAAGGGCCTGCAATGAAGGACTCATGAGACGCTTCTGCTACAAATCTGAAGGAGGTAAGGGGTAATGAATATACGATAGCACCCTGAGGAACTACTTCGCCCGGTGCCAGAACCTGTGATTTTCCATTAATAAAAACAAAAAGAGCAACTATAGTTACCGTTAACTTTAAAAACCTGTTCATCTGCGAATAATTATAATTTATATTTGTAGAGCTAACAAAGTTATCCATTTTTTACTATTTTTGCGTACTTAACTGCAAATTTTTAACTAAAATTATATTAATTACTATGTTTAAAAACCATCCAAAAGGACTTCTTGCAGCTGCCCTCACAAATATGGGTGAACGCTTCGGTTTCTACATCATGATGGCAATTCTCACATTGTTCATCTCATCCAAATTTGGTTTATCGGAAACTACAACCGGATTTATATACTCGGCATTCTATGCCTCTATATATATTCTGGCACTTGTGGGAGGTCTTATTGCAGACAAAACCCGCAACTACAAACGAACAATTATGTGGGGCCTGATTCTTATGGCTGTAGGTTATGCAATTATTGCAGTTCCCACCAAGACACCTGTTGTCAATCTGCCTATTGCTCTTGCAGTTACATGCTTAGGTTTGCTTGTTATCGCATTTGGTAACGGCCTTTTCAAAGGCAACCTTCAGGCTATTGTAGGCCAAATGTACGACAGACAGGATTACAAAGACAGTATTGCTAAGGAGTTTGGTGTTGACGAAAACGGCAAACCAAGAAGAGACATGAGGGATGCCGGTTACCAGCTTTTCTACATGTTTATCAACATCGGTGGATTTTTTGCACCATTTATAGCCATTGCTGTAAGAAACTGGTGGTTAAAAACCAATGGTTTTGATTATAACGCCCAGCTTCCTGAACTTGCCCACCAGTACATTGGCAACCAAGCCTCAATGAGTGCGGAGCAGCTAAACAATCTTACCACCTACGCTTCACAGGTTACACTTAACGGTACTCCTGTTTCAGATTTGACTGCATTCTGCAATCAGTACCTTGACGTTTTCAACAGAGGTTTCCACTTTGCTTTTTTTGCAACAATAATTGCCATTTTCATCTCGTTTATTATTTACATGATAAACAAGAATCAGTTTCCGGATCCTGCTGCTACAAAGGTTAAGAGCAAGGACAGCAAGAGTGTTTCAAAAGAGGAAATCACCATGGCTGCATCAGAAGTCAAACAAAGAATATATGCGTTATTTGCAGTATTTGGTGTTGTAATTTTCTTCTGGTTCTCTTTCCACCAGAACGGTTATTCGCTTACATACTTTGCAAGGGACTATATTAACCTGAACGTAATCAACATAGATTTGGGATTCACATCCATTAAAGGTGCCGAAATCTTCCAGTCTGTCAATCCGTTCTTTGTAGTGTTCCTTACTCCTATCATAATGTGGTTTTTTGGCACAATGAGAAAAAAAGACAAAGAGCCCTCTACTCCTAAAAAGATAGCAATAGGTATGGGAATTGCTGCTTTTGCCTATATTTTCCTCCTTGTTGTTTCAATGGCTTTACCTGATAAATCTGCTCTCGTTAACATGTCCGGAGACAGCCTTTCGGCGATGAAGCTTACTCCATTTGTGCTGGTAGGGATGTACTTTATTCTTACTGTTGCCGAACTGTTCATTTCGCCTTTGGGGCTTTCATTTGTTTCAAAAGTTGCTCCTCCTCACCTTCAGGGATTGATGCAGGGTGCATGGCTTGCCGCTACAGCAATTGGAAACTCTATTCTTTTCATCGGAGGTCTTCTTTACACTTCAGTTCCGCTTTGGGCTTGCTGGATGGTATTTGCTGTCGCCTGCTCGCTCTCGATGCTGGTGATGCTCTCCATGGTCAAATGGCTTGAAAGGGTTGCTAAATAATACTCTTAAATAAGAAATTAATGCTGCCGCCGTCCTTTGGATTGCGGCAGTTTTTTTGTACCCTGTACTTCTGGGTACCTGGGTGTCGTGGCACGATAAGTGGCATATTGTTCGAGCCTTTTGAATATCTTTGCAATCTGACAGACAATTGAACATGGAAACAGGTAAAAAATTCAACAGCAATATCAAACTTATAGCCTTTGATGCCGATGATACATTGTGGGAAAATGAACTTCACTACAGGAGAGCAGAGGAGCGTTTTGGGAAGATGATGGAGAAATATTGCAGTGCAGAGGTTGCCAACGAGATGTTGCTGAGGGTCGAGAAGGACAACCTTCCTCTTTTGGGCTACGGTTCAAAGCCATTTATTATTTCTCTTATCGAATGTGGAATTGAGATAAGCGGTGGGACTCTCACCAACGAAGATATACTTAAGCTTATATCGATTGGGAAGGATACGATTGGCCGTGAGATGGCCCTCTACCCACAGGCAGAGAGTGTACTTAAAAAACTCTCCGTTAAATACCAGCTTTCGCTTGCAACAAAGGGCGACCTCAAGGAACAGGAGTCAAAAATTGCCCGTTCCGGGCTTAAAAAATACTTCTCTCATATAGAGATTATGAGTGAGAAGAATTCCGAAAATTACATGAAAATTGTTCGCCTCCACAACCTTGAACCCGAACAGTTCCTTATGGTTGGGAATTCATTCAAATCGGATATCCTGCCTGTTCTGGAAATAGGTGCAAATGCAGTATATATCCCCTCCGAAATTATATGGGCACACGAAGTTACAGAGGAGATTGACCATCCCAGACTAACTAAAGCAATTGATTTAAACAACTTATTAACTCTATTTGAAATATGATACCATTCAGACAAAACAGAAGCTACAGAAGGTTTTTCCAAAGTGAATCCATTACTGCAGAGCAGTTGAAAATGATGGTAGATGCAGCCAGACTTTCGCCCTCGTCAAGAAATGTTCAGCCTATAAAATTCTATATAAGCAACGATTGCGAAATGAACAGTAAAATATATCCCAACCTGGGCTGGGCCGGTTACCTGAAAGAGTGGGACGGTCCGGTTGAGGGAGAAAGACCTTCGGCCTATATCGTTCTTCTTCACGACACTAATATATCTCAGGGGTATTCCTGCGACAACGGCATATTCGCCCAGAGCATTCTTCTTCAGGCTGTGGATCTCGGCTTTGGAGGATGTATGATAGCTACATTTAAAAAGGAGCCGCTCTCGCAGCTCCTTAAATTGCCGGAACATCTTGTTCCAATTCTTGTTATTGCCCTCGGGAAACCAAAAGAGGTTGTAGTCGTAGACGACATTAAGGATGGCGATTTCAAATACTGGCGCGACGACCAGCAGAATCATCATGTACCAAAGCGCACTCTGGAAGAGCTCATTTACACTCCGGAGAAATAACAAACAACAATTACAGCGATATATTAAGCTGGGTAAAGATGTATCTTCCTATTGAATATTGGGAAGAGGCATCCTGATAACGCTTGTTGAACAAGTTGTTTGCACCCAGGTTTAATGTAAACATACTGTTAAAGGTATGCCAGATTTTCATGTTAAATATTCCGTATGACGGAATGTTATTAATGTATTTGTCTGTATCGGGCGAATTCTGCGAATCCATAAACTGAGAGCTCAGGTGGCTGTAAACAGCTGTAATATTTACAATCCCGTTTCTCCAGGTCACTCCGGAATTAACCATGTGTTTTGGCGTAAAAGTCAAATATTTTCCGGTTATATCCACATCTCCGAACAGTGTGTTGGCCTTATAATCAACAATTACGGAGTGCGTATAGCTGTAGTTTGCAAAAATATCCAGCCCTTTTAACGGTGAATAATTTACATCTATTTCCCCGCCGTATATTTCCACTTTTCCAATATTTTGCATACTCAGCAACGGACGGTATTTATTACCCATTTTTATTTTTTCTCCTGTATTTACAGCATAGTGAAAATCGCTGCCCATTGAATAATAAACAGATGGTGAAATAGTGAGTGAACGTGCCAGCGTAAAGTCTCCCCCGGCCTCATAGGTATTAATATGTTCCGGCTTTAGTGAGGTATTTGCCAGAATTACTCCTCCGCTTATTGCACCTGTTCTGGTCATATCTTCTAATGTTCCAGGACGGAATCCTCTTGAGGCAGATGCATAGACTCTGCTCTTTTCACCTACTCCATAGCGGAGAGCAAGTTTAGGGCTCAATGCCTGCCAGTTTGCATTATTAAGCGACCCTGTATACGGGTTTAAATATGACGTTACCGATGTTCCTCCCTCAATTGAAAATCCTCCGTTGTTAAACCACACCAAATCGCCGCGAAGAGACGGAACAATTGTGAGCCTGTCCGACAATAAGCGGATTTCGTCCAGCAGATAGAGAGACACAGAATTGCTGTTTCCTTTGTTGATAACAACATCTGTTGATGTTCTGTAAATGTCGCGGCCGTCTACTTTTCCGCCCTTGAACTCAATTCCTGCACCGATGGAATTATTCTTTATCCCTTCGTAGTTATATGACAGCCATGCTCCATAGTCGCTTCTGTTTACGTCTACGTCAAAAATATCCGAGCCTTTCCATTTTATTTCCGAATATTTTTCTGTGGAAAGGAATGATGTAAAGTTCCATGATGAACTGCCCTCTTTACCTGAGTAGCTTAATCTGTAATTGGAATTGATATAATGGTTAACCCCGTCAATCACTCCGGAAGGGCTGTAAATCCGCTCCCCTTTTCCTCTTAAAGCGTCTGTAATGTTAAAATCAATTTTTAAAGTGTTATTCTCATTAATCCGGTAACCGGCAATGGCTCCTGCACTTTTTTCGTTAAGAGAAAGGTTTATGGTTGTTGAATCCGGCTTGTTGCTTGAATTGTAGCCGTCGCTCTTGCGTGCAAAGCCATTTAAACCTATATAAAACTTACCTTTTTTGAGGGTAACATTTGCTCTTGTTCCAACGGTGTTGAAGCTCCCGAAATCGCTTTGCATAAATGCACGAAAACCATCATTTACCTCTTTTGTTATGTAATTGACTGTGCCGCCCATTGCGCTGCCGCCATAAATATTGGAGTTTGGCCCCTTTACAACTTCCACCCTGTCTATAAGAGCAGTATTTATCATTGCAAAGTTTGCGCTCCCTGTTGATGTTTTATTTATAGGAACTCCGTCAATCATTATGAGCGTCCTGGCCTGTTCTTTGCCAACGCCGCGGCCGTTAATTGATGCGTGTTTGTCAAAAATGCCAAAGTTCCTTGTTACAAACATACCTGAAACGCCTCTGAGAATGTCATCGGCATTGAGAACGGAATTTGACCTGATGCTTTGGATTGGGATCGATATGATCCTCACCGGAGTTTTGATTAATTCTCTGCTTGTTTTTGTTGCGCTTATTACAACATCGTTAAGATTGTAAATTTTTGCTGTGTCCCCCTGCTGGGCAAACGCCCCACACAGAGGTGTGAGGACAAAAAAGGCGAATAGTCCTGTTGTCTTAAAATTCATATATTTTAATGTTTATTTGGTGTCATATACCGGAGCCTGTCCCATCTCTGCGAGTATCTTCCGGCCACCGTCTTCCGATAAAAGAAACTCCACAAAAGCTTCGGCCGTTTTTCTGTTTGGTGAATTTCTGAGAATGGTGAGCCCGTAAACCATTGCCTGTCCATTCATTATCATTGTTTCTCCCGGTTTAGCACCCCTTACTGTTGTCTCAACCATGCTGTAATGGTCATTGAGCAGCGGATCCGAAAGGTTGATTTTTGCCGGCAGTTCAAGATATTTTAGTTTGTGCTGGACAGCAACCGATTTGTACAGAAATATATAATCCACCGATTTTGTATCGAGAAGAGCCAGAAGGTCCACCTCTTTTGGCCGAATGAATCTATCGTCTTTTTTAAGCAGATTTTCAGGAAATTTATTGATTGCCAGTTTGCTGTTTTCAGTTAATGTTCCGGCTTTAATTTCTGCTTCAAATTCTTTTTTTGCGAGATTAAGTGAAAGAAGTGTTCTGTATCCGCAGGGGTCCGAATTTGGATCGGCCCTTCCCACTATTACATCCTTACGGAGAAGAACCGATGCCCAGTTTGAAGTATCAATTTCTGATGCATACTTTGAACTCTCCGTGTATACAATTGCCATTTCATTTGAGGCAAACTTAATGGTTTTATCGGCATATTCCGGAACAAGCAGATTGTCTATTACAGAATAATCTGCAGAGGCCATTATATCGCAGTCCCTGCCAAGTTCGGTGATTTTTCTTGCGGCATCAATACTCCCGGATGCTTCCGCCAGTACTTTTACATTTGGGTGAATGCGCATAAATGTGTCGGCAATTGCCTTAAATGGCATTGAGAGGGAACCTGCGTGAAAGATTATAAGATCTCCGGACAATCCGGCATCGGTCTTCTTTTTGTTTCCTACCCTGCATGACACTGCGAGTAACAAAACCGATAACACCAATATTCCGATTATAAAATTTTTCATTGTTCGTCGTTTAATTTATGGAAGAATTTTTTAACATTCTCCTTAATGAGAGAATCCATCTCTGCACGAAGGCTCATATAGGCATCCAGCAGTCTCCGGCCGTCGGAAGAAAGCGTTGTGTTTCCGCCGTCTTTGCCGCCTCTTCTGGTTTCTACCAGCGAAAAACCGAGTTCCTTTTCGCAATTCCGAATTCTGTCCCACGCCTTTCTGTAGCTCATGCCAAGCGATTCAGAGGCATAATTGAAAGATTCTCCCTCGTCAATCTTCTTTAGCAGCATGAAATGTTCGTGTCCCAGAATTTCTCCGTCACCTCTTTTTGTGAGCCAGAGGCGATAGTCAAGGAATATGTCGTAATACTTCGATCCCTTATTTCCTGCCATATCATTATGTTAATACAATGTTATTTTGCTCACTCCCTTAATTGCCCTGTCGGCAAACATGTCACATCCTGCATAAAGAGAGAAACTCTCCCTGCCTTTTTCTTTACCGCTGCCATACATGAGAAGCGGTTCTCTGTAGTCGTTTCTGTTGATTAATTCAGAAAGGGAAAAGGAAGCCCTGTATCCGTCCACTGCTTCAATGCAAACAAGACCCTCTCTGAGAGATTTTTCGTCTGAAGGATAATATTTTGAAAGTATGCCATTAATGGCAACACCGGAAAACTCTTTTTCTCCTCTGTATCCCATCCCGTGGCCATAGAAGATAGTCTTCTGAGTTACAACAGGCAGCTCTGTCGGAAGAGTTTCAAGTTGCCCGGGTATGCTGTCTCCTTTGGCAATAAGAAGATTATCTGCATAAAATTTTGCAGGGTCTCTGTTCACTTTAAAATTCCCGCTTAATGATTTTATTACTATTTTAGTTGGATTAAGGATATTTCGCACAGTGAGCCTGTCCGACCCTGCAACCAGGCGAGATTCTTTTCCCACATTCCAGAGCTCTCCTGTTTTTCCGGGGATTACCCTTGTTACGGTTTTTGCTATTATTATATTATATACATCAGCAGAATAGAAAAGCTCACCCCAGCTGAATGTCGCATACTCCCCTTTTTCGTTCCACACTTCAACATATAAGTCAACCGGAGGATAGAAATCCTCTTTGCTCTTCTTGTTGATTTTTACAGAACTTAATATATCGCACAATGCATATCCGTCATAGCGGAAAGCGCCCTCAAAGCGGACAGTGTCGCCGCTCATAACTGCATCGCGTGATGTAACAGAATGCCACGGAAGATTTTTCAGAGAAACAACCTGCTCTCCATCTACTTCTCCAGTGATTAGAATTTTATCCGGAGCATTAAGTTTGGTTGCTGCTTCCTGATTGAAAAAGTTATTAGCTCCCGATTCCCAGACAATTGTTGAACCGCTGAACCCGTCTATATGCAAATATTTGCAACTCGTGAGGGTAAAAAAAAGTGCGAAAAGCACTAAAACCGATTTGTTTCTCATAAATTAAGTTTGAACAAAGATATTAAAAAACTGCTATCTTTCGGAAAATTTAGGCA
>JAGDMC010000031.1 GCA_017860395.1 Bacteroidota bacterium
CAAAAAGTTCGGGTTCGATGCTCAGGCATATAGCGGACGGGTTGCTTCCCTTTACAGAATTCCAAAACCTACTATACTCCATCTGCAAAAAAAGGACGGACTGCTCCATTTTATAGTATTGTACAAAATTCATAACGGATTTCTTCATATAATGGACCCATTGGATGGGAACATGCACCGACTCAAAATGGAAGAACTTCTAGGGGAATGGAGCGGGAAACTGATAACCCTTGCCCCGGGCAGTGATTTTGAAAAAGGAAACACCGGCATTAAAACAGGTGAGAGACTGCTAAAAATTATTGTAGCCAACAAGAGAGCACTCATAAATGCGTTCCTGCTCTCTTCACTATATATAATAACGGCATTTGGAATAACACTCTTCGTTAAACAAATAATTGACAAAATCATTCCCGGTGGAGAGGCAGGTATGCTGAATAAACTTGCTGTTGCAATGCTGCTTCTTTTTTTGCTTTCATTTTTTCTGTCGTGGATGAGATCTATGCTTTTGCTTAAGACCGGAATAAAAACCGACAAAAAGATTATCGGAGAATATATCCGGCACATGGTAACCCTTCCGCAGCAATTTTTCGATTTAAGAACAACCGGCGAAATCACTTCAAGAGTTTCTGATGCCTTTAAAATACGGTCACTGGTTACGGAGACGTTTATCGGGATTGCAATTTCCGTTTCTACACTTGTACTCTCGCTTGCAATAATGTTTATAATATCCGTAAATCTTGCATATACTGCCATATTATTTGTGCCTCTGTATTTTTTAATCTACAAAATTTACGATATCTACAACAAAAAAGTATACCGCAAAATTATGGAGCAGGGTGCAATGTTCGAGAACACACTCATAGAGACAATCCGTACACAAAAGGCACTCAAGTATTTTGGAAATGAAAATTTTGCCTCAGGCCGGACAAATGCAAGGCTTACAGAGTTATGCGACACATTGTTTAAGTCGGGACGGTTTGGAACCGGCGCCGGCGGAGCGGCAGAATTTGTATCAAGAGTCCTTACTGTATTAATATTATGGTTCGGAGGGAGATTTCTCATGGCAGGCGAGCTCACTTTGGGTGAACTGATCTCGTTCTTTACCATTATCTCCCTCTTTTCTGCTCCTCTTTCCGAATTAATTGGAGTAAACTCCATTTTGCGAGAAGGGATGGTTGCAGCAGAAAGACTTTTTGAAATTATGGAACTTGATGCAGAGCCTTTGTCGGGCGGGATTACACCGGATTTATCCACTGCAGAGACTATCCGGCTTGAGGGAATAACATTTTCATATCCCGGCAGGACAACCATTTTTAAAGAACTGAATATTGAACTGAGGCGCGGAGAAATTACCGCATTAAACGGAGAGAGCGGTTCGGGAAAGAGCACCATTGCAGCACTTATCCTGAGAATGTACCAGCCACAGGCAGGTACAATAAAAGCAGACGGGATAAACATCAATCATATCAATCTCAGCCACTGGCGATCTTCAGTTTCTGTCGTACCTCAAAATCCGGAATTATTTGATGCCACAATAATGGAGAATATTGCCCCGGGAGAAGCGGACCCTGATATTGAGAGAATCCTGAAACTATGTGATGAACTTAATATTTCTGAATTCGTGGTAAATCTCCCCCTTGGGTTTGAAACCAGAACCGGCGAAAACGGATCCCGTCTTTCCAGAGGTCAGCAGCAAAGAATTGCAATGGCAAGAGCTCTATACAGAAATTGCAGCATACTAATACTGGACGAAGCGACTTCCTCTCTGGACAAAGAGTCGGAAGAGTTAATAATCAGTGCCGTTTTACGCGAAAAAGCGAAGGGACGGATTATTCTGATGATTTCTCACAGCGATATAAGCAGTAGAATATCAGACAGAAGTTATAATATATAAAAAGGAGGGTGCACACTCCGGGTGAACTCTGCACACCATAGTTCTGCAGGGATATATTAAATATTTATAAGCTATGCAAAGTGAAGTGTATGAAGGATGGGGCATTGTTCCCCTGAGCGAGAGAGAGCTGCTGACCAATGGAGGAGCAGGTAAGCTTAAAAAGCTTGTAGAAATTATTGGCGCTGCAGTGGAATTTTTGCAGAAGGCAGAGAAGTACTGGCCAAATTTCCGGGATGGTTTCAAGAAAGGATGGGAGGCAGCATAATGAACAGAGAGTATTGCAACAGTATGTATATTACCGCTCTGTCGGAAAGAGAATGCTCTGTGGTAAGGGGCGGTGCCGGTGACTGGGACAAGGAAATTGCCGGTTATGTTGGAATGGGTCTGGGTTATGGCATAAAAAAACTATGGAGAGCTTTTAAGTTTATGAGTGCTAACCTCTATGAACTACAGAAAAGGGAACAGATTATAAAATAGAGCAACCCTTGTAAAATCTTTATTTACGGGGAGTTTTTCATAAAAAATAATTTATCTTTGTGACTTATGAAAATAATATACAAACTCCCCGTTTTTATCCTCATATTAATCCCGACCCTGCTATCTGCACAGCAGAAGCTCTGGAGTCTTGAGGAGTGTATTAAATACGCTTGGGATAATAACCTGAAAATCAAGCAGCAGGAGCTTGTGGTCGAAGAAAGCGACAACAATCTGCTGCAATCTAAACTCAACTATGTTCCTTCTGTGAGCGCCTCTGTGAGTCACAGTATGAACTGGGGAAGGTCCGTGAACATGAACGACCTGCAGATTATTGAAAATCAGCTTAGCCAGAGCACTAGTGCCTCTGCAAGAGCTTCAATAAATCTTTTTGAGGGAATGGCTAAAAACAATGACCTCAAAAGCAAACAGGTAATCAGAGAAATATCTGTTCAGGAGGTGAGCAGGATAAAAAATGACATCTCTATTGAAATTGCAAGATCCTATCTTCAGGTTCTGCTGGCAAAGGAGATTCTGAATACTGCAAAATCCAGCCTTGCAAGTATTGACGAACAGGTTGTGAGAACGAAAAAGCTAGTGGACGCTGGTAGCCAGGCATACGGTTCGTTGTTGGAAATTCAGGCCCAGCTTGCAACAGAAAAGCTTCAGCTTACAAATGCAGAAAATCAGGTGAGCAGCAATCTTCTGTCGCTAAAACAACTTCTTGACCTTTCTACCGACAGCAGCTTTGATATTTCCCTTCCCAATCTTGACAATTTTGTTTCAGACTTCAAGGGGGTGTCCATTGATGAATTATATAGCAACTCTCTGAATCTTCCTCAGGTAAAAAGCGTTCGTCTTAGCCGGGATAACTCAAATCTTCAGCTTGCAATAGCAAAAGGACGAAGCTACCCTACTGTTTCTTTTACGGCGGCCTATGGTTCATATTTTTCCGACACCAGGGATGTGGCCTTTATGACTCAGTTCAATGAAAACAGAAATCCTTCACTTTCGTTTGGCCTGAGCATTCCTGTTTTTAATTCATGGAGAACCAACACCGCTATTCGTAACGCCCGGATAGAAGTGAAAAAATCGGATATTAATGTAAAGAGTCAGGAACAGCTTCTTTATAAAGAAATTCAACAGGCAGCAAATGATGCTCACTCCTACTTTGCCCGCTTTAAAGCAACGGAAGACAATGTTAAGGCAATGCAGGAATCATTCAGATATGTTCAGCAGAAATTTGACGTGGGAACTCTTAATGCAACTGACTATACAGTTGCCAAGGCAAATCTTTTCAAAAGCCAGTCCGATTTCTATCAGGCAAAGTATCAGTATATTTTCCAGCTTAAAATTCTGGATTTTTATAAAGGAAACCCTATTACACTTTAATAAATTTCGATTACAATTTCACCCGCAATAATATGAAAAAGAGTTTTAAATGGATAATCGCAGCAGCGGTCCTAATAATAGCTGTACTGATAATATTCGGAACAAAAAATAAAAACAAGGCCATTGAGGTTACATCCGAAGTCATCTCTAAAAAAACTATTACAGAAGTCATTCCTGCCAACGGTAAGATAAGACCTGTAGTTGAGGTAAAAATATCCCCAGACGTATCCGGTGAAATAATTGATCTCAACTTTAAAGAGGGAGATTTAGTTAAGAAGGGCGATCTTATAATTAAAATTAAGCAGGATGTGTATATATCAATGAAAGAAAGGTCAGAAGCCTCGCTTAATTCTATAAAGGCTCAGTTAACCCAGCAACTTGCACAATTCAGCCTGGTTGAGCAGACTTATAAGCGCAGCAAAACCCTTTTTGACCAGAAAGCAATTTCTGAATCGGAGTATGAGAATGCGCTTTCTCAATATAATGTTACAAAAGAGCAGATAAAAGCTGCTGAATTTAACGTTAAGAGTGCAACAGCTGCTCTTAAGGAAGCTCAGGAAAACCTTATCAAAACAACCATATATGCACCTATGGATGGCATAATTTCAAAGATGAGCGTAGAAAAAGGTGAAAGGGTTGTAGGAACAAGTCAGATGGCGGGAACAGAATTGCTTCGCATCGCAAATTTCGACCACATGGAGGTTCTTGTTGATGTTAACGAAAATGATATTATCCGTATTAAGCAAAATGATACTGCTTCCATTGAGGTTGATGCATATCCTAATCGCAAGTTCACAGGTGTTGTTACACAAATTGCAAACTCTGCAAAAAATATCGGTTCATCTGTTGAACAGGTAACAAATTTTGAAGTTAAGATTCTTATACTTCCCGAATCTTATTCTGATCTTATTGTTAACGGTAAAAATCCTTTCCGCCCCGGAATGTCTGCAACTGCATCAATCCAGACAGACAAGAAGTATAATATCCTTACAGTTCCGCTTCAGGCAATTACAACCAGAACAGACCTTAAAGGAGACACAACTAAAAAAGCAAAACTTGCCGATGAGATGCTGGAACAGGTATTTGTCATAAAGGCCGACAATACTCTTGAAGTGAGAGAGATTACCACAGGTATTCAGGATATTTCAAATATTGAAGTAGTTAAAGGACTCAAAGAGGGTGACAAAGTTGTTACAGGTCCTTATTCTGCTATCAGTAAAACTCTTAAGGCCGGCACTAAAGTAGCAGGAAAAAAAGAGGAGAAGGCTCCTCCGGTAAATAAAAAAGCTAAATAATGTTTGTTCCGCAACTGCTTTTAATTGAAACAAGCACCGAGGTTTGTTCTGTTGCGCTCAGCCGCGGAACGGAAATTATTGCCGAAAGGATAATAAAAGAGCCAAAGGCACACGCAAGAATAATAGGCAATTTTATAGAGGAGGTCATGAAAGAGGCCTCCTCCTCTGTTGCCGCTTGCAGCGCAATAGTTGTGAGTGAAGGTCCCGGTTCATACACCGGACTCCGCGTTGGGGTATCAATAGCAAAAGGACTGTGCTATGGTTCAGGAATTCCCATGATTGCCGTGAGTTCTCTGGAACTTCTTGCAAGGCTTTGTGCAGAAAGCGGAGAAATGCCCGAAGGAGAGTTGACAATTGCACCTATGATTGATGCAAGAAGGATGGAGGTCTATACATGCAGGTATAATCGCAATTGTATTCCTGTTTCCAAAACAGAGGCACTTGTACTGGATGAAAATAGCTTTTCCGAAGAATTATCTGCGGGACCTGTTATCTTTACGGGAGATGGCGCAAAAAAGGCAGCGGAGTTAATAAAACACGCGAATGCCATTTTCCGTTTTACGGATGCTTCCGCCAGAGGAATGGCTGCTCCTGCATTTGAAAAATTCAATAAAAAAGAATTTGTAGACACGGCATATTTCGAACCTTTCTATCTGAAAGATTTTGTGGCCGGTATTTCAAAGCGGTCTCTGCTCTGATTTTCTGTCTGAATTTTATCTGACCAGCGATGAGATGAGTGATTCAAGTTTTGAGTCATAAACATCTTTTGCAGCTATTGAGCCGCTTTTGTCTATAACATAGAGAGTAGGTGCTTTTTGCACATTATATGTAGTAACGGCAGGAGAAGAAGATCCGAGACCGTCACAGACATTAATCCATGGAAGTTGCTGTTCTGCAACTGTATTGGCCCACGCTGTTTTGTCCGTATCTACCGAAACCTGATAAATTTCCAGCCCTTTAATGCTGTATTTATCATAAAGAGCCAGAAGATCTCTGTTGAATATCTTCTGATTTACATCGGTAACGGACCAGAAAAGAAGGATAACAACCTTACCCGAAAGGTCCGAAAGTGTTCTAACCTTAGCTTTTGTATCAGGAAGAGAAATATCAGGAAAGCCAACTTCCGATGCATCAAGGAGTTTAGAATTGAGCATATCCGATTTTCCTCTTACCGAAATTTCGTCCAGAAGTGCATTTAAATATGACGACTGCGGATATACCGGCTGAAGTGAATCATATACTCTCTGGAAAAGCAAAACATCCCTTACATCTCCAAAAAGAGGCAGATTGCCGGGGAATTTATAATAGAGAAGCGGAATATTTGTAATCGATCCGGGATTTGAATAAAGATGTTTTATAGCAGCCTGTTTGCTTTTTACATAGAGCGATCCGAGCTCGTATCCGAGCGTGTCTTCCAGCTCTTTATTGCCGGCAAGTACAGCCTGTGCCCTCAAAGAAGACAATGAATCAAATTTTGAAGTAGCCAGAGAGAGGTTTTTCTCAATTTCAAGGAAAAGAATACTCTCCTGAGAGCCTTCTATATTCTGGTTTGCACCCAGAGTGTCTGTGGTTATGTATATATTGTCTCCCGGCAATACAACCATTGAGGCAATTTTTTTCTCTTTGTAATAAAGGAAGTAGAAGTTGGGAGCTTTACCTTCAATTTTTGCAGAATATTTTAGCAACCCGTTTTCATCTGTCTTAAGAGTGTCGACAATTTTTTGGGTATTAATTTCCAATACTTTAAGAACTACTTCACCTTTTTTTAGTCCTTCAATTTTTGCTTTAAGCGTTGCTTTGTTGGAACTGCAAGAAAAGGTAAATGCCGAAATAAGAACAAAAAAGAGGAATTTTCTCATTGTTTCTAAAGTTTAATTTTTGAAGAGATGCTGAGTGCAATTGCCTCCATCTCCTCTTTATCAAGTTTAAGTTTTGGTTTTCTGAAGTCAAGATCGGACTCGGAATTGAGAGGTACAAGGTGGATATGCGCATGAGGCACTTCCAGCCCAATAACGGCAACTCCTACCCTTTTGCACGGCAAAGCATCAGCAATGCCTTTTGCAACTTTTTGGGCAAAAATGACAAGTCCCGAAAGATCGTCGTTTCCGAGGTCAAAAATATAATCGGTTTCCTCTTTGGGTATTACCAGGGTATGCCCTTTTGCTACAGGGTTTATGTCAAGAAAAGCATAATATTTATCGCTCTCGGCAATCTTATATGAGGGAATTTCTCCCTTTGCTATTTTTGAAAAAATGGATGACATATTATTTTGAAATTTCCAGAACTTCAAATTTTAAAACACCGGAAGGAACATTTACTTCAACTACATCTCCTTTTTTCTTTCCTATGAGAGCACGGCCAATTGGGGTTGCTGCTGCAAGCTTTCCCTCCCTGAGGTTGGCTTCGGTTTCGCCCACAAGGGTATATTCAACTACACTGTCGTTCGAAAGATTTTTCAACTTCACTTTGTTCATTATTTGAACATGAGTTGTGTTTATCCTCGACTCATCAATTATTCTGGCGTTGGCAATCATATCCTCGAGCTTGGAAATCTTTAGCTCAAGAAGGCCCTGAGCTTCTTTTGCAGCATCGTATTCTGCATTTTCCGAAAGATCTCCCTTATCCCTTGCTTCTGCAATTTGCTTTGAAATCGAGGGACGCTCCACCGAAATAAGTTGTTGAAATTCGGCTTTCAGTTTTTCTAAACCTTCTGCGGTTAGGTAGTGAATTTTTGACATAGTAGTAAAAAAAATTAAAAAGAATCCTGCAGGACAGGACTCTTTGTTACAAAGATAATAAATTTTAACTAAAAAAGAAATTACTCTCTAATTTTTGCCTTTATAATTATCTCATATGTATTTCGTGGGATTGTAGATATTTACGGGAATTGTCCCTGTCCATGAAAAGCTGTTTTTTGAGTTCATCCAATGAGGAAAAAGCCACCTCTTCGCGCATTTTTGCAACAAATTCAATCTTTATCTTTAGTCCGTAAATGTCCTCGTCAAAATCGAGAATGTTGGTCTCAATGGTCCTTTCGTTATTATGACCCACAGTTGGACGGATACCTATATTGGTAATTCCCCTGTACGTTTTCCCAAGAACTTCCGCACATACGGCATATACTCCATCTCCGGGCAGAATTTTCAACGGTTCGTACAGTCTCATGTTTGCAGTCGGGAATCCAATTGTTCTTCCAATTCTCATACCTTCCACAACAGCGCCTTCAAGACCGTATCTGTAACCCAAAAGTGTGTTTGCATTCTCAACGTCACCCTTGCAAAGGAAGTCTCTGATTTTTGTTGAACTGATAATGAGTCCGCTCTCTTCCTCAATAAATTCGTCCACTCTCACAGGAGTAATACCAGCCTTGAGGGCAATTTCAAACATCTCTTCCTGAGTTTGGTTTATATCGCTTCCCACCCTGTGGTCGTAACCTATAACAAGAGTTTTAACACCAAATTTTTCACGGAGATAGTTTTTGAAATATTCCTCTGTTGTCTGTTTTGCAAAATCCTTGTCAAAATGAAGCGTATGAACATGGTCAATGCCATACGAGCGAACTAGGGCTATTTTTTCATCAAGGGTGGTAAGCAGTCTGAATTTTGCAGCATCCTGCTGAAGTACGGCTCTCGGGTGGGGCCATAGAGTTATTATTGCAGAACTCATTCCCTGTGCTTTTGCAAGGGAAGTTATCTTGTCTATAACTGCACGGTGTCCTCTGTGAACCCCGTCAAAAAAACCTGTAGCCGCTACAACCATTTTACCAGATCAAAGTCTTGCCTGTGTGCCAGATTTGGGTTTTTGGCATAAATCCTGCCGGCAACTGTGTATACTCCTGCATTGTCGGGCAACATATCACAAACATATTTTGCAATTCCGTTTTCAAAACTGAGAGGTTTGAATTCGAAACTTTTCTTAATTACTGTTTTCTTATTCTTATCCTGCTCGGCCATAACTATCTCAACTCCTATGTCATCCGGACTAAGGTCCCCGATTGAAAGTTCAACCTCCGAATGGTATTCGTTTCCAAGAGAGAGATTTATTCTTGCACTATCGGGTTTTGTATAGCTTCTTACCTCAATGAGCGGCCACTCGCTTCGCATTTTCTTTTTCCAGAAAGCAAGTTCCCTTGCAAGGGCAAAATCGCCGGCAACAATATCTGTACTGCGTTTTGCAAGCGGAAGATAATACTGCTCGCAATAGTCTGTAATCATTCTGTTTGTAGTGAAATTGGCAGCTACTTTTGCTATGGTATTCTTTATTATCATTACCCACTCAATCGGAATTCCGCTTTCGGGGTTAGTCTTGTAGAATACCGGAGCAATTTCATTTTCAAGCATGTTGTATATTGTGGCAGCATCCAGTTCGTCCTGAAAACTCTGGTTTTCATATGTACGCTCCATTGGAAGAGCCCAGCCTGCCCCCTCCTTATATCCCTCTACCCACCATCCGTCAAGCACGGAGAAATGCATAACACCATTCATTACGGCTTTCTCTCCGCTGGTTCCGGAGGCTTCGAGCGGCCTTGTAGGAGTGTTCATCCATATATCAACGCCCTGAACCAGCCTTTTGGCCAGCGTCATATCGTATCCGGGCACAAAAACAACCTTACCTATAAACTGAGGCATAAGCGAAACCTCAACAATATGCCGTATGAGATCCTGCCCTGCCTTGTCAGCCGGGTGTGCCTTGCCTGCAAAAACAAATTGGACCGGCTGTTTTGGATTGTTTACAATTTTATCAAGCCTTTGTAGATCCTTGAAAAGAAGGTGCGCTCTCTTGTATGTGGCAAAACGACGGGCAAATCCGATAGTAAGAATATCATCCCTTAGTGCTTCTTTAATAGCTACAACCTGTTGCGGGGTATAGTGTGTGGTTTCTGAAGTATTTGAAAGAGAATTTTTTATTGTTTTTATCATTCTGGTCCTTAGTTTGTTTCTAACGGACCATATTCTGCTCTCCTCTATATTGTATATTCCTTCAAAGCAGCTTTTGTCGTAGTTGTGAGTTGCAAAATCATCGCCGAATGCATCGGCATGTACATCTTTCCATTCTGCAGCTGTCCATGTGGGATAGTGTACTCCGTTTGTAACATAGCCAACATGAAGTTCTTCCGGAAGATATCCGGGCCACAGCGGAGACAGTATTTCGCGGCTCACCTTTCCGTGCAGCCAGCTTACTCCGTTAATTTCCTGTGAAAGATTGCAGGCAAGATTACTCATGGAGAATTTCTCTTCCGGGTTATTAGGGTTCAGTTTTCCAAGGGACATCATCATCTCCCATGAAATTTTCAGCCTGGACGGATAATGGGACATGTATCCCCGGAGAAGGTCTTCCCCAAATGAGTCATGACCGGCAGGTACCGGTGTGTGTGTTGTAAAGAGAGAAGACGAGCGG
>JAGDMC010000001.1 GCA_017860395.1 Bacteroidota bacterium
GATTCTGTCCTTTTAATGGAGGGAGGAAGTAAAGCTTCTTCTCTTTCATTTGCCGGTGTGGAATTTGGAGTAAAAGATGGAAAGGTTGTGTCAAAAAAGATAAACGGTGAGAATATTCCCATGAAAGGAGTTAGTCCCGATATAGATTACTTAAATTACTTTTCAGACGATTATGCTAAAGTAAAAACCTTTACAAACCAGATAGCAGGAACATTAAATAACAGAATATCTTCTGCCGACTCATTTTTTGGCCCTTCTGAATATATCGATATGATTCATTCGTTGCAGCTTAAAAATTCCGGCGCAGAAATCTCTTTTGCCGCACCACTCTCTTTTAATGTGACCATTGAGCCGGGTGAGTTAAATTATCAGGATCTTCTGAATATTTATCCTTTTGAAAACCAACTTTATGTAATAGAGCTCACTGGTCTTGAAATTAAAAATTATCTGGAATATTCGTATTCAAAATGGATAAATAAGATGAACGGACCCGAAGATCATCTTATCAAACTCAGCACCGATAATAAAAATGAAAGGTCAAAATTTCAGAACATGTATTTCAATTTCGATTCAGCAGCCGGAATCATTTATGAAGTTGATGTCAGAAAAGGAGATAGCGAAAGGATAACAATAAAATCCCTTTCAAACGGAAAACCCTTTTATATGGACAAAAAATATTCAGTTGCGCTCTCTTCATACCGGGCAAACGGGGGTGGAGACCTTCTTGAACTTGGAAGCAAAATCACAAAAGAGGAACTTGACAAACGCGTTTTAAAGAGACTTACCGATATAAGGGAAATATTGTTTAATCAGTTAAAAAGAGACGGGTCTATTGAAGCAGTCAAATTAAATACATGGAAATTCGTACCTGAAAATTTTGTGAAAGAGGCTGCTAAAAGAGACTTTAACCTTCTTTTTTCAAAATAAAATATAGACAATTTCCGGCGGCGAGTTGAGTATTCTTTGTGTTATTCACATACTTCCAACCAATTTCTTTGGGTTTGTGCGTCCTCGCTCGCTCTGCTCGTTCCGGCCGAATCACCCTCTGCAATTGGTTGGAAGAATTAGTAGAGTACAAAGAGATTTTCTACTCGCCGCCAGAATTTCCATCCTGAAATAGATTGACCCAATATCGCAGCCTTAATGATATGTCCTTGATGGCTCCCGAAGAGGGAGGAACCAACGTATGGTGGAGAGGATTTTCCGTACTGATACAGGTTATGTTGTAACAAAAAAGGCTAACCATTACTTATTGGTCAGCCTCTTCTCCGAATAATATAATTTTTACTTGGCGTAGCTTACAGCACGGGTTTCCCGGATTACTGTAATCTTTACCTGACCCGGATAAACAAGTTCATCCTGTATCTTTTTAGCAATATCAAGTGAAAGCTTTTCAGAATCCTGGTCGGAAACATGTTCACTGCCTACAATCACACGGAGTTCACGCCCGGCTTGTATTGCATATGTTTTTGTAACGCCGGGATAGGAGAGTGCCAGGTCTTCCATCTCTTTAAGCCTCTTAATATAAGATTCAATCACTTCTCTTCTTGCTCCCGGTCTTGCTCCTGATATGGCATCACTCACAAGTACAAGCGGTGCTATAAGCGAAGTCATTTCAACCTCTTCGTGGTGAGAACCAATAGCATTGCAAATCTCAGGTTTCTCCTTGTACTTTTCGGCCAGTTTCATACCGAGAACAGCATGAGGAAGTTCCGGATCCTCGTCGGAAACCTTTCCAATATCATGAAGAAGGCCGGCTCTTTTGGCAACCTTTGTATTAAGTCCAAGTTCAGATGCCATAGTTGCACAGATATTCGCCACCTCTCTTGAGTGCTGTAGCAAATTCTGACCATATGAAGAACGATATTTCATTCTTCCTATCAGCCGTATTAATTCAGGATGCAAACCATGAACACCAAGGTCAATACAGGTACGCTTACCTGTTTCCATAATTTCGTCATCAAGCTGCTTTTGTACTTTGGCAACGACTTCCTCTATTCTTGCAGGGTGAATCCTGCCATCTGTAACAAGCTGGTGCAGTGCAAGCCTTGCAACCTCCCTTCTTACTGGGTCAAACGCAGAAAGCAATATTGCCTCAGGGGTATCATCCACGACAATTTCCACTCCAGTAGCAGCCTCAAGTGCCCTGATGTTTCTTCCCTCTCGTCCGATTATTCTGCCTTTAATTTCGTCACTCTCAATATTGAATACTGTAACAGCATTTTCAATAGCTGTTTCAGGAGCTATTCTCTGGATTGTGTTAATAACAATTCTTTTAGATTCTTTGCTTGCTGTGAGCCTTGCTTCGTCCATCACTTCGCTTATGTATGACATGGCCTGAGATTTTGCTTCGGCCTTCATAGTATCCATAAGCTGGTTTTTAGCATCAGCGGCAGACATTCCTGCAATATTTTCAATTTTTTGAATTGCTTCCAGACGAAGCTTTTCATACTCTTCAACTCTTTTTTCAAGATGTTCCTGCTGGTTTCTGAGACTTTCTCTTAACGTTTCAAACTCTTTGTTTTTCTTTTGCAACTCCTGAGAAAGCTGATTTAGAGAAATCTCTCTTTGTTTTAGTCTGTTATCCTGCTGAATTGCCTGATTGTTCTTTTCAAGCAGTTGTTGCTCGTGTTCTGTTTTTAGTTGTAGAAATTTCTCTTTAGCCTGGAAAATTTTCTCTTTTTTTATGTTTTCACCGTCTTGTTCGGCACATTTTAAAATGTCTTCACGCCGTTTTTTTAGAATAATATTGTTTCCCACAAAATAAACAATGCCAAATGATGCTATTGCGGGCAGAATTATAGATAATAAGATGTCCATTAGTATATAGTATGTATTGTGTTGTGTAAATCAAAAAAGCCGCTGATAAAGCCATTTTATCAAAACCTTAGTAAGTTATGATTTGAGCTCCGGCTTTTGTCGCAAACGTCCAATGTCCCGTAAACGGAATCCCCCGAAGGGTAAATAGGCCTGTTTTTGACCGCCGAGTTGGCTCGGAATTTTTATAATGTTGATTTTGGCAAAGAGCTAAACCAACGGCTATAGTCTGTCGAGTCAGGCAAGATTTACTTTGATATATTCGTCAAGAAGATTATCCAGATTTTGCAATTCATCTACGATTTGTGTGCTTTCCTCTTTTTGTTCTGCCTCAATAAGGCGAATAACAAACTGAAGAAGCGCCATAGACAGAGCATCCTGTGTATCTCTGCCTGAGTATCTTTTACGATACAAATCTACTTTTTCATTTATTATTTTTGCTGCAGTCCGGATTTTCTCTTCGTCCTGAGCAGAAATCTTTAAAGGATAGTATCTGTCGGCAATGCTAATCTGTATGGATTGATATTCCATTTTTCCTCCTAAGTTAATCGTTTAATAGTGCTATACACTTGTCAATCTCCTTCACGATTTTACCAATTTTCTGTTTTGCCTCTTTTACATCAGCTGAAGACGACTTAAATGCTTCAGCGAGTTGTAAATTACTTATTTTTGTTTCTAATTCCTTAATATTGTTTGTATTATTATTAAGTGCCTCTTTACAACTATTAAGCTCTTCTGACAATTTAATATTTTCGGAAACAACCTGTTCATATTTAGATATGATCAGCTCTATTTTGCCTTTCAGATTGTTAATTACTGATTGATAATCTTTGCTCATAATTGTTATGCACTATTGCAAAGATAATAAATAATTAATTTAAATAATAAAAAAAGCTCTCACTTTTAGAGTGAGAGCTTAATTCTTAAAAAAAGAGTACTTAAATTGAATTAATCATTACAATTTTCTCTTTTCCTGCGATGATAGCTTTTTCATTCATTGGAATGAGCGAATGATGCCTGTCCGGAATGGATTTTTTAAGCCCTTTCATTACATTTTCATGAGTAACAATTGGTTTCATTTTTAAATAGGCACCCAATACAACCATATTATATGCCTTTGAATTACCAAGTTCCGCAGAGATATCAACAGCTGCAATTGAACAAACTGTTATATCTTTTCTTACAGGAGGTCTGGTTATGCCATTAGGATCGAAAATTAAAACTCCGCCTGGCTTTACGCTCTCTTCGAATTTGTCTAAAGACTGCTGATTAAGAATGATGGCAGTATCAAATTTGCTTAAAATTGGTGAACTTATTTTTTTATCACTCAATATAACAGTCACATTAGCAGTACCGCCACGCATCTCGGGGCCATATGAAGGCATCCATGTAACTTCCTGGTTTTGCATAATTCCGGAATAGGCCAAAATTTTACCCATGGACAATACTCCCTGTCCGCCAAAACCTGCTATAATTATTTCTTCTTTCATATCTAGTTTAAGTTTTTACCTGTCTTTAATATCACCAATCGGATATTTTACGAACATATTTTCAACCATCCACTCGTTTGCTTTAACCGGACTTAATTTCCATCCTGAGTTGCAAGTACTAACGACCTCTACAAATGAAGTTCCTTTTTTTAGCGCAGAATTTTCAAAAGCCTTTCTGATTGCCTTTTTGGTTTTCCTTGCAGCAACAGCCGTATTTACAGACTGGCGGGTTACATAACATGTTCCATCAAGTTGTGCAAGAAGTTCTGTAATCCTGAGAGGATTTCCGTGAAGTTCAACTGTCCTTCCATAAGGAGATGTAGCTGTCTTCATCCCGATTAAAGTTGTGGGAGCCATCTGACCGCCGGTCATACCATAAATTGCATTATTTATAAATATTACAACAATGTTCTCACCACGGTTGCATGCATGCATAATCTCTGCTGTACCAATTGAGGCAAGGTCACCATCTCCCTGATAAGTGAACACATACTTTTCCGGATGAAGTCTTTTTGTTGCAGTTGCAACTGCAGGGGCACGTCCGTGGGCTGCCTGCTGCCAGTCGATATCCAGATAATTATATGCAAATACTGCACAGCCTACTGGAGAAACTCCGATTGTCTTATCCTGAATTCCCATCTCCTCTATTACTTCTGCAATAAGTTTGTGAACTGTTCCATGTGAACAGCCGGGGCAATAGTGCATCGTTGTACTTGTGAGGACGGGAGTCTTTGCGTAAACCCTGTTTTCGGGTTTTATGATATCTTTAACATCCATAATTTTCAAATTTGATTATTTGCCAATCTCTTTTTTAAATGCCTCATATACCTCTTCCGGAGAAGGAACAATACCTCCCAGGCGGCCAAAGAAATTCACGGGGATTCTGCCGTTTACAGCAAGTTTAACATCTTCAAGCATCTGTCCGGCACTTAGTTCTACCGACATCATAGTTTTGAGTTGTGGAACAAGCCTGTCAATTTCTTTTGAAGGGAAAGGGAAGAGGGTAATAGGGCGAAGAAGTCCCAGCTTAATTCCGGCATTCCTTGCCATCTCAACGGTACTTTCACAAATACGTGCCATACAGCCGTATGCAACAATTATATGCTCGGCATCATCGCACTTTATAGATTCAAACCTTACGTCTTCAGCTTCCATTTGTTTGTACTTGGTCTGAAGGGTATTGTTTAATTTTTCATGAATTGCGGCATCCAAAGCAAGTGATGTTATAACATTCTGCTTTCTGTCCGGAGTTTTTCCTGTTGTTGCCCATGGGTACTTTTCAATAATTTCCTCATTTGTCCACCTTGGTTTCATAGGACGAAACTCAACTTTTTCCATCATTTGGCCAACAACACCATCTGCAAGTATCATTGCCGGTGTTTTGTATTTAAAGGCAAGTTCAAATGCGAGATCTACAAAGTCATACATTTCCTGAGCAGAAGATGGAGCAAGAACAACCATTTTATAGTCACCATGTCCGCCACCCTTACACGCCTGAAAATAATCTCCCTGACCGGGCTGTATTGTTCCAAGTCCAGGGCCGCCTCTTACAACATTTACAACAAGACAAGGCAATTCTGCTCCTGCAAGGTAGCTTAAACCTTCACACATTAGGCTCAATCCGGGACTGCTGGACGAAGTCATTACTTTCTTAGCACAAGAAGCACCTCCATAAAGCATATTAATTGAGGATGTTTCGCTTTCTGCCTGAAGTACAACCATACCGGTTGTTTCCCAAGGTTTCTCCTCCATCAGGGTTTCCATAACCTCAGATTGGGGAGTAATAGGGTAACCGAAATAACCATCGCATCCACAGCGGATTGCTGCATGAGCAATAGCTTCGTTACCTTTCATTAAAATTTTCTCTGCCATATCAAAAATCGTAAAATTTAACAATTAGACTTTAACCCTATAAACAGTGATGCAGGTGTCAGGACATACTGTTGCGCAGTTTGTACAGCCGGTGCAGCTATCAGGTGTTGCCATATAGGCGAAATTGTATCCCTTGCTGTTTACCTCTCTGGCTAAAGCAATGGTGTTAGTAGGACAGTTAGCAATACAAACGCTGCAGCCTTTGCATTTTTCGGTGTCAACTACTATAGCTCCTCTTAGTGCCATATTATAATATTTTTTAGTTTATAGATTTTCTACAAATTTAGATGAAAAAATTGAAAAATGGAATAAAAAGTTGCAAAATATTATCTTTTTATTTCGAAAAGTAATCAAATCCTCTTATTATGTTACTAATTATTACATTCCACCTTAAGATGATTCCTATCGTTAACAAAATAATTATTAGTATATATCCTTTTAACTGAGGAGACAACTCTTTAAACCACTTGATGATATAATTAATTTTAACCATCGGTATTCTATTTTTCAATTCTGATTCTGGCATCCACAGCAATGACTTGTTTAAGATTTCCAAGAAGCGGATTAAGATCCATTTCGAATATTTCCGGCGCGGTATTGCATAAAGCAGATATTCTCCTGATTGCTTCGTTAAAAATTATTTCGTTAACACCTTCTTGTCCTCTTGTTCCCTGAATAAGTTTGTATCCTTTCAGTTCTGTAATCATCTCCTTTGCTTCCTCACTTGAAACAGGGCTTAACGCGGTGCTTATATCCTGCAATGCTTCAACAAATATTCCTCCGAGGCCGCAAAGAATAAGGTGTCCGAATTTTTCTTCTCTTTTGGCTCCTATAAACAGTTGGGTGCCTGACAGCATCGGCTGAATGAGTATTGCCGTTGTATCCTTTATTGTCATCATCCTGCTGAACTCTGTCTCAAGTGTCTCTTCGTCATTCACATTAAGGACAACTCCTCCGACATCAGTTTTGTGTACAGGCCCGACAACCTTCATAACTAAAGGATAGCCAATTTCTTTTGCAGCTTTCCTTAAAGATGTTAAATCATTGACTATTGCCTCTTTTGCTCTTTTAATTCCTGCTGCATCCAGAAGTTTCTGGACTTGCAGAGGAGAAAGGTATCCATTGGTGCTGCCATCAATTACTTCCCGTATCAGTTTTTTATCCACAGGGGGAAGCATAGAGTCTTTAATTGCATCCTTTGTATTAATCACTTTGGCAAGAGCATTTCCAAAAATCACTTCGTCGGGAAAACTTATGCCACCTTTTGACTGAAAGACTTCTATTTCTGATTTAACATTAACAATTGAAGGCAGTACGGGATATATTGGCTTTTTGCAGTGTGATATTTTTTTTGCGAGTTTTTCGTATACATCATAAACAGATGTTAGCCCCGGAGATCCGAATATTACAACCATTGAATCTACATCAAAGTCGTTTTCACATGCATCAATAATTGATTCAAGCTGCTCTGCCGTACCAGTGGCGAGAAAATCGACAGGATTTGCGACTGAAGAACCCGGGAAAAGTTTTGACAACAGTTCATCTGCCTTTTTTCCAGAAAAATGAGGAATCTTTATTCCATTCGATGAAATAGCGTCGGTGAGCATTACGGCAGGACCGCCTGCATGGGTAATTATCGCTACTTTGTTTCCTTTAGGTTTTGGATACATAAGAACTGAAGCAACAGTAACAAGTTCGCTCCGGCTATAGCATCTTATGATTCCGGCTTTTCTGAAAAGGGCATTAACTGCTTTATCCGGGCTTGCCAATGCTCCGGTATGTGAAGAAGCAGCCCTGCTTCCGGCTTCGCTATATCCCGATTTAATTGCTGCAATTTTTGCACCCTTTTGAATAAGGGATGTGGCGTGTTTAAGCAGAATCTGAGGATTATTTATATTCTCAATATACAAAAGCTTTACCGGCGCACTTTTACCATGAATATATGTTTCATCCATGTGTTTCAGAATATCCTCAACTCCAAGCTGAGCACTGTTTCCAACAGAATATACAGAAGAAAATTTCAGGCCCAGCTGCATAGCGGCTTCAATTATAAAAACAACAGTCGCACCAGAACCGGAAATAATATCAACTCCTCCCTCACTTAAAGCCGGAATCGGTTTTGTAAAAGCGCCTGTGTAATTTGGTGTTATTACCCCGATACAATTGGGACCAATAAGCGACGCCCCTGCTTTATTTACTATCCTTACGATTTCTTCTTCAAGCAAAGCTCCTTCAGGACTATCTTCGTGAAACCCTGCAGAGAATATTATTACTGCTTTACATCCTTTCTTTGAACACAAAGTATCAACAGCTGAAGGACACATTTTTGCAGGAATTGCAAGTATTGCCAAATCTACCTGAGGAAGATCCTCTACAGTTTTGTGACTTACTATTCCCTGTACTTTTTCTGATTTTGGATTAACAACATAAAGCTTGCCTTTGTATCCGGTTTCAATGAGATTCTTAAGAACATTGCCGCCGGTTTTTTTATTATCATCGGAGCCTCCGACGATTACTATGCTTTTTGGTGATATAAGCTCTTTTGTTATCATATTTTAAGTAATTTGGGCGCAAATATAAATAAATTAAACCGATATGGTATTTTTGATTGCTTTTTGTTACATTTTATTTATAGGAAATATCAGATTTAATGGGAGGTGCACCTCTGTTCGTGTTTTCGAATTCGAACCATGTTAATTTACTGTCGTTGTCCAGATAGTAGTACGAATGATTACGGCAATCCGGCCGGTAAAGTGGATTTATTATATTCAAATCGCGTTCTGAGTTCCATTTTCTTACCCTCTTCCCGGGCTTTTTATTAAGTGAAAGACCTGCTTTTACCCATGCCTCGCTTACTTCATTAAGCCATTTTTCGCAGTAACTTTCACAAAATTCATACAATAATAACCCGCCGGACTCAAGACTTATACTTTTGGTAAAAGAAGAATTCTTTGCAACATAGGAGAGGAATGTTTCTATAAACATCTTGTCTTCACTCACCAATGCCTGAATGAGTTTTTGCCATCTCTTGTTGTTATACCAGACATCTATAACTTTAGACAACAGGGCAATCCTGACAAGTTCAGTTTCATTAATCCCGTCGCCGCTCAATATTTCGTAAGGAGGCTCCGGAGAGTAAGCTATCTTATACTTCACAGCGTTTTCTCTCAGGTCAGTACCCGGAAGAACCTTAAGCGTTTCAAGCTGTATTTCATCCGGTCCTGTACAAATCAAAATGTATAAATCATGAAGCAATTGATTATAACTGTAATGAGGCAAGCCGGCAATCAAATCGGCATGGACTGCAAATTTCTTTGTTGCAACAAGAAACTTTAACCCCTCAAGAGAGTTTTTTGCACTTCCTTTTCGTCCGGAAAGTTTGATTACAGTCTCATCAAGGCTTTGAATTCCAGCTTCGACATGAAGCAAACCGGCAGGTATTGCTTTGAGTTTGTCCCGTAATGCTTCAGTTAAAAATGAAGGATGTATTTCAAGGTGGAACTGTATCGAATGAGAGAACTCTTCAAAAAGGTTTAAAAGCTCTATTGCTCTTGCAGGTTTAGCATTAAATGTCCTGTCCAGAATTCTCACCTCCCTTATACCTTTATCCCTGACAATATTTAAACGGGTCCGGAGTGTATCTAAGGGTACATTTACAATTTTCTGACAATCATTCCCGCTTACACAAAATTTACAACTATTAAAGCATCCTCTGGATGTTTCTATTTGAATAAAGGGTTTGCCCCAATTAAAAAACCGCGAACTTTCCGGGTTCTTAAGGCCAGCAAAATTCTTAACAGCAGCTTTACCATTATTCCGGTACAGACCGGATTTGTCTGTATAACAGATACCTTCTACACCTCTCCAGTCGTCACCGGCTAAAATTAATCTTACTAATTCTGAAAAGCAGTCCTCTCCTTCGCCGCTAAAAACAGCGGTTACTTCGGGATTGCTTCTAAGAAAAGTTAAGTTCTCCCCGAGAAATTCCGGGCCACCCAAAATAATTGTAATATTGGGATTAAGAGCATGAACTCTTTTTAAAATTGACAGTACAAATTTATGGTTGAACAGCCACAATGTAGCAAACAGATAGTCAGGAGAGAATTTAATTACATTAAGAAGGCAGGCGGAAGGATCACTTTTAACAGTTCCCGTTTCTACCTGCCATTCTATACAATCTCTTTGTAAATCTGACAATTGCGCTTCAAGCGCAGGGAGAGCTAATGATGAATGCGAAAAAGAAGCATTAATATCAAGCCAGAGAAATCGCATTATTAATCATCAATGGGCTCAAAATCGTCTTTTCCAACTCCACATACCGGACAAAGCCAGTCTGCCGGAATATCTTCAAATGCAGTACCGGCAGCAATGCCTCCGTCAGGATCTCCGAGTTTCGGATCATAAACATAGTCGCAAACTATACATACATATTTTTTCATACTTTTTATATATATATTATTAAGAGAAATCTATTACAATATTAACACTTTTTTTTTAAAACCATTCGAATTTATCGTATAATTGCATGATAAAATTATTCAACTAATTATGAACAGTATACTCATAAAAAATATACTTTTAGACGACAATAAAACAGATATTCTGATATTGAATAACCGCATTAATAGAATCTCGCAAAACATAGATTATAAGGCAGATAAAGAAATTGATGGTGAGAAGAAGGTTGTTATACCCGGTTTGATAAACATGCACACCCATGCAGCGATGACTCTAATGAGAGGTATCGGCGAAGACATGTCTCTTATGGAGTGGCTTGAAAATACAATTTGGCCCGTAGAAAGAAAGCTGGATAACGAAATGATATACTGGGGGACAAAATTGGCCTGTCTGGAGATGATAAAATCCGGAACAACTACATTTAATGACCAGTACTGGAGAATTCCTTATTCTGTTAAAGCTATCGAGGAAATGGGATTGCGTTCTGTTCAGTCGTATGTAATTCTTGACTTAATGGATTTATCAAAGTCCGATCAGATAAAAAACGAGTGTTCAGAGATGTATGAGTTGTCAAAAACATGGGGCGATAGAACAAAGTTTGCGATTGGAATACACTCGCCGTACAGCGTTTCTGAAGAGATGATTGTCTGGGCATCTGCTTTTGCCAGAGAGAGGGGTTTGCTGGTTCATATCCATCTATCCGAAACTTTGGGCGAAAACGAAAGATCTATCGAAAAGCATGGCCTTACCCCAACAGGATACCTTGAAAAACTGGGAGTACTCGGGCCAGAGGTCATTGCTGCACACTGTCTGTGGATAAATGATGACGATATTAAAATACTGGCAAAGAGAGATGTAAAGATTGTTCATAATATTAATTCAAATCTTAAAATCGCATCCGGATACAAATTCAGATACAGTGAATTCAGAGATGCCGATTTAACAGTGACTCTGGGAACAGACGGATGTGCATCGTCCAACAATCTCGACATGATAGAGACAATGAAAATATCTGCTCTTGTACAGAAAGGGTGGAGGGGAGATCCTACTTCCATGCCAATAAATGAGCTTATTTCTCTTGCAACTGTAAACGGCGGAAAATCTCTTGGACTGGAAAGCGGAGTAATCCGTGAAGGATATCTTGCTGATTTATGTATAATTGACATCGATTCATTTGCATTTACTCCAAATATTAATTTTTATGCAAACCTTATTTATTCTGCAAACAGTTCATGTGTGGATACCGTAATTTGTGACGGGAAAGTGGTTATGGAGAATAAGAAAGTCAATGGAGAAAGAGAGATATTGGACATGGTCAATAAACTATACAAAAATTTATTATAAAATGGATATTTTACAAAGAATAAAGGAGTCAACAGACTTTATATCAAATAAATTCAACGGAAAAAGACCATTAATAGGTATTGTCCTCGGGAGTGGTCTTGGAGAGCTGGCAGAAAAAATTGAGGAAAAAATAATAATTCCTTATTCTGAGATACCACACTTTGCCACTTCAACTGCAATAGGTCACAAAGGCAATTTGATTTTTGGCAGGCTTGGAGGGAAGAATGTAGTTGCTATGCAGGGAAGATTCCACTATTATGAAGGATATGCAATGGATCAGGTAACTCTGCCTATCAGAGTGATGAAAATGCTTGGAATATCATATCTTTTTGTCTCCAATGCAGCAGGAGGGGTGAATGTTTCATTTAAAGTAGGTGACTTAATGATTATCAGGGACCATATTAATCTTATGCCAAATCCTTTGATTGGAAAAAATCTGGATGAATTTGGGCCAAGGTTTCCTGACATGACAAGGCCATATGACCTCAATTTGATAAACAGGGCAGAAAATATAGCGGCTAAGCTGGGGATTTCTCTGAAAAAGGGAGTTTACCTTGCCGGAACCGGACCTACATATGAGACTCCGGCTGAATACGGATACTTCAGGGGGATAGGCGCTGATGCTGTTGGGATGTCAACTGTTCCGGAAGTTATTGTAGCAAGACACTCCTCTATTCCGGTATTTGGTGTATCAGTAATTACCAATGAGGCATTCAGCTTTTCGGATGATTATGTGAACGACGGAGATGATGTTGTAATTGCGGCAAACAAAGCTGCGGATAAAATGACTAAACTTTTTATATCTTTGATTTCGGAATTATAGACAAAATCAGATAATATGTCAGATTCTCGGCCAATACCAAAAATATACTACGATCAGGCATTCACTCTCTGCTACTATTCAGAGTTGTTATGGCAAAAATCGTTGGTAGAGGGTAATGGAGGAAATTTATCTTTAAAGCTTGAAAACAATCTTTTTCTGACAACTCCCACTTTGCATTCAAAAAGCGGATTGAACGAGACAGACTTAGTTATCGTCGATTCGCTCGGCAATCAGCTTTATGGGGAAAGGCATGCAACCAGTGAACTTTTTGCACATCTGGCTATTTACAAAAATAATCCCGAGATAGGAGGGGTTATTCATTCACATCCCCCGTATACCTGTTCGTATGCATTTTCTGACAGCATCCCTTCTGTACCTCTTAGCGCCGAATCAGTTATATGGATGGACGAACTCATTCTTGCTCCCTATAACATGCCTGGTTCACAGGAGTTTATCGATCAAATTGAGTCTTTGTCAAGGGGACGTCACGTACTTGCTCTTCAGAATCATGGGCTTATTACTTGGGGCAAAGATTTGAAAGAAGCTTTCTGGAGAACCGAGGTTGTCGAATCTCATTGTAAAGTTTCTCATATAATGGAATCACGGGGTGCTGCTCCACGGCACTTCACCTACAAACAAATGACTCAACTGAACGACTTGAGGAACAGGTTCCTCAAAGACTGAAAAATGGAGAATATATTTGATTTTGATTCTGTAGGTATCTCAGAAGACAACAGTAAAGTAATTATTCTTGATCAGACTCTTTTGCCGGGCAAAGAGAAATTTATAGAAATAAACACTCTGCCGGAACTAACCGAAGCTATTGTAAACCTTAGAGTAAGAGGAGCCCCTGCAATCGGAGTGGCAGCAGCCTTGGGTATTGCTGTTATTCTAAAAGGAAGCAAAAATAATAATATATCAGACCTTACGGCTGAACTTGAGGAGATTTCGGAACAGCTGATAAATTCAAGGCCTACTGCTGTTAACCTGAAATGGGCAATAGATAAAATCAAAGCTAAATTCTTCGAATCTGTACGCGTGTCTGATGGAAATATCACGAGGATAATAGAATCAACCATTGAAGAGGCACGTAACATTAAAAATGCCGATATAGCGATGTCAATTAAGATTGCTCGTAACGGACTCACTCTTTTAAAACCGGGAATGAGCATCCTTACTCATTGCAATGCAGGACATCTGGCTGTATCAAGATTTGGAACTGCGTTAGCTCCAATCTATTTAGGAAACTCAGAAGGATATGATTTTAAGGTTTTTGCCGATGAAACACGCCCATTGCTTCAGGGAGCAAGACTTACTGCATATGAACTTCATAAGGCCGGTATAGATGTTACTCTCATTTGTGACAATATGGCCTCACTTGTAATGGCACAGAAGAAAATTGATGTAATAATGGTTGGCTGTGACCGGATTGCTGCAAACGGAGATGTTGCAAACAAAATTGGAACATCTGCACTTGCTGTTCTTGCAAGGCACTATAAAATACCATTTTATGTTTTGGGCCCCGGTTCTACCATTGATATGCAAACGGCAACCGGAGACAAAATCATAATAGAAGAGAGACCTGAATACGAGATAACCGATTTATGGTACGCTCATAAGATGGCTCCGGAAGGTGTTAAAGTGTACAATCCTGCATTTGATATAACCCCGGCATCACTTATTACCGCAATAATTACCGATAAGGGTATCTTCAGGTATCCGTTTGATTTTTCTATCTGAAGAATTAGTGTTTCAATTCTCATATAATTGAGCGATATTTGCAGAAATTTTGTTTATGATTAAAAATATAATTTTTGACCTGGGAGGGGTGATTGTGGGGCTGGACAAGCAGAATTGCATAGATTCCTTCAGTGCTATAGGCTTTAATGATTTTGGAAGAATTATAAATGAATATGTACAGGATGGATTCTTTCTTGATTTCGAAAAAGGGAAAATTGGTTCAGAAGAATTTCGGGAAAATATAAGGAAAGATATTCACGGTATTGTTTCCGACGAACAGATAGACTCAGCAATGGCCGCTTTTCTGCCCGGTATCCCCAAAGAAAGACTGGATGCGATATATTCATATAGAAAGCGTTATAGGGTTTTTCTATTGAGTAATACAAATCCTATTGCTATCAATATCGTAAGACCGATGTTTGAAATTTCAGGAAGAAAAATGGAGGACTATTTTGAAAAAATGTTCCTCTCATACGAAATGAAACTGGCAAAACCTGATGTGGAAATATTCCGGAAGGTTCTGTTGGATACAGGCATTTCTCCTGATGAAACACTTTTTGTTGATGATTCTAAGGCAAATCTTGATACTGCAGAAAAGCTTGGAATTAAAACAGTGTTAATTACTCAACAGCACAATTTGACAGAAGATTTGAGACCAAGCTTATGCTGATATTCAAAGAAGAAAATCAGGTAAAATTTATCTCACTGGCAAGCGGAAGCAGCGGTAATTGTTATTATATTAGTAATGGCAGCGTGTCTATCTTAATTGACATGGGAATAGGGGTAAGGACTCTCAAAAAAAGGCTTGCAGAACATTCCATTTCAGTCGAGACAATAGATCTGGTACTTGTTACTCACGATCATATAGATCATATCAAACATATAGGAGCATTTGCAGAAAGGTATTACAAGCCCGTGTATGCTACAGCAGAGCTTCACAATGCTCTGTCAAACAACTTTACTACAAGAGGCAGGATTGGCTCTTTTAAAAGAGTAATTGAGGCAGAAAAGGTATCTGAGTATTCCGGTGTGAAAATCACAGCATTTCCTGTCCCTCACGACGGTACTGAAAATTTTGGTTACCATATTGAAATTTCCGGCAAGAAGATAACATTGATTACCGATGTAGGAAGAGTAACCGAAACTGTTGAGAGGTATGCAAGAATGGCAGAACACCTGATTTTTGAGTCAAACTACGATTCAACAATGTTAAATAACGGTTTCTATCCAAAAATGCTTATTGAAAGAATTTCAAACGGGAAGGGTCACCTGAGTAATCACGAGAGTTCGGAGGCAATAAAAAGAATATACCATCCATACATGAAATCCCTTTTTCTTTGCCATTTAAGTGCAAATAATAATACTCCTGAACTGGCATTTAATTCTGCAGCAAATGCACTTATCTCACTTGGCGTAAAGCCCGGAGAAGCGATAAATCTTGTTTGTCTGCCAAGAGGGTCTTCATCTCCGTTATATATTCTATAAAAAAAGGCCCACAAACTGTGAGCCTTTTCTATAAATAAATTTATTTAGTCTACAAACTGTTTTGCGAAATACTTTGCAGTCAGCTTCTCACCGGTAGCCTTTTCAATCATCTCGTTCCACTCATATTTCATACCAACGTTAAATACGTTTTTGCTCATCCATGTCCCAACTTCCTTGTTGCCTGCATAAGATTCATTCTTATAATCGCCCGATTTAGTGATTTTATCTACGATATAATAATGCATCTGGGATGCAAGAAGTTCTCCAAGCTGGTAGTTGTGATAATAGCATGGATATAGTGCAATGTGAATCTTGGTTGCCCAGTCCGGTGAATTTCTTCCTTCTGGTCTTTTAAGCATCTGATACTGTTCTGCAAGATCCCACCATAGTTTATTTAGATCCTGATCCGGATTTGCATACATAGATTTTTCAAAGCGATAAACTACCTGTACCCAACGGCTGAATACAAGCTGTTGAAGTTTTTGCGATTTAAAGCAGTCATCGGAAATCAAATTCTTTTCTTCTTCTGTAATTCCCAGGTTTTTCATCATCCATTCGGGATTTCTTGACAAACGGCCAAATATCATTGCTACAGCTTCTGTTGTAAAAGTATGTGCAGAATTTCTCAGAAAATACGGGTTTTCCGGGATATCGTGACCCTGTGAATATACTGCATGACCGAATTCGTGAAGCATTGTACCCATCCACTGTTCATTGTCTTTTATGTTACATAGAACTCTTACGTCGCCCTCACTGTCTATATCGGTGCAGTATGCATGCTGATTTTTCTTTTGCTTTTCATAAAGGTCACTGTTTGCCATCATTTTACTTACATCAAGTCCAATTCCTTTATAGAAATCGGTAGTAAGCTGCTCCAGGTTTTTCCCGGTGTAATATTTGTCAAGATCAACAGGATATAGTTGCGGTGATTCCTGGAAATAACGTCCCTGAAAATGCCAGGGCATCAAATTTTCCTTAGGAATCTTGTAGCGAACAGAAAAAGCAGAATCCATCTGATTTTTAAGTCTTGCGAACTCCCCTTTTGTAAGAGAATCCAATTCATCAAACAATGCTGAAATTTCTTCTGGATTTTGTCCTGAAAGTTCAAGTGACATTGTATGATAGTTATCATAACCCAGCGAAGCAGCCACTTTATTGCGCTGTTTAATCAGTTCTATGACATCGGTTGCTACAAATGGCCCGATCTCTTTATGAGCGATCCATACCTCTTCCAGCTCCTTATTGTCGGTAGATGTTTGAAGTATCTTTTCAACATCGTTGTCGGAAATTTCTTTCCCGCGGAATTTAGCCCTGTATTCGGCATATTTTTGCTCCAGTGCCGACGATCTCATTATAATGTCATTCAACAAAGCAGTATCAACCTGATTTGCAAGGAAAGAATTATACAATACTGTAAGCTCTCTTTTTAAAACCGGATCTTTAACAGAACCGTTTTCTTTAATCTCTTTAAGTTTGGCAAATGTCTCGGCATTAGAATATATCTTGGTTATTTTGATGTTTGCGTCAGAATATTTTTGAAATTCAGCCGGGTCACCAGTTATGGTTCCATTCCAATATGCCAGGGCAGCCTCTTTATTGAGAGGTTTAACAGCATTTTCGGTTTGAGTGATAATTTCCTGTAGTTTCATTTCGTCTTTTTTGCCGCAGCCAACAATCATAAATAGTGAAGCTGCAATTAATACAATTTTTTTCATAAATATTTAAGTTAGTTTACTTCCTTCTTTTATAGAGTTTTGTAGAGATAATCCAAACATCTTGTACAGGTCTGTCGTTTTTGTCGGTTTTAACTGATGCAATTATATCTACAATTTCGATTCCTTTCACAACCTCGCCAAAAATTGTGTATTGAGTATCAAGATGAGGAGTGCCTCCGATTGTTTTGTAGACCTCTCTTCTTTCTTTAGAAATCTTATATTCCGCTTCAATACCCAGTGCCTTATTTCTTTTATTGACTCTCTCCTCCTGAGTATTGAGACCTTCATCGTCAAAAACCTTTCCTTTAACAATATAAAACTGCGAGGCCGATGACTTTCTTAACGGGTTTACATCGTCACTCTCTCTGGCCGCAGCCAGAACACCTTTTTTATGAAAAATCCCGGGTACAATTTCGGCCGGCAAATCGTATCCCGGACCGCCATCTCCATAAAGTTTTTCCGGCACCCTTTGTTTGCTGTCCGGATCCCCGGACTGAATCATAAAATTGTCAATAACTCTGTGAAACAAAATTCCATCAAAATATCTCTGTTTAACCAGTTTTACAAAATTGTCCCTGTGTATTGGCGTTTCATTGTTCAATTTTACTGTAATATCTCCCATTGTTGTTTTAATCACAACAAAATAGCTGCGTCTGGCATTGGTGCCGGAAAGATTAACAGAAAGCAGGATTGATAAAGAGATAAAAAAGATTTTGAAGAAGTGTTTCATAGTTAAACTGGTTTTAACAAAAATATGCAATAATTCTATAAAGAAAAAAAAAGGCTGCCACAATTTATGCGACAGCCTTATTTATAAAATATTGCAACTAAATCTGAGGACCCGAAGCAATAAGTGCTTTTGCGGCATCATTGTCACAATATTGCTCAAAATTCTTTATATATTTAGCAGCAAGTGCTTTGGCCTTTTCCATCCAAACCTCTTTATTTGCATAAGTATCGCGAGGGTCAAGAATTCCTTCAGATACATTATTCAATTTAGAAGGTGCAGTCAGGTTGAGAACAGGAATTTTAACTGTAGGAGCTTTCTCAATCGAACCATCTATTATTGCATCAATAATTGCGCGGGTATCTTTAATTGAAATTCTTTTGCCTGAACCGTTCCATCCGGTATTAACAAGATATGCCTTAGCACCATGTTCTTCCATCTTTTTGGCAAGTGTCTGTGCATAAACAGTGGGGTGAAGGGTCAGAAAAGCTTCGCCAAATGCAGGAGAGAATGACGGTAGGGGTTCTGTTATGCCCCTTTCTGTTCCGGCTAGCTTTGAAGTATATCCGCAAAGGAAGTGGTATTGAGCCTGATTCTTATCTAAAATAGAAACCGGAGGCAATACACCAAAAGCATCAGCAGAAAGATAAATTATTTTCTTAGCGTGACCGGCTTTTGAAGGAAGTACAATTTTATTTATATGATAGATAGGATAAGATACACGAGTATTTTCAGTAATAGATCCGTCGGAATAATCTACCGAACCATCGCTGTTGACTGTAACATTTTCCAGCAGAGCATCCCTTTTAATTGCTTTCCATATATCCGGTTCATTTTCCTGGCTAAGATTGATTGTCTTTGCATAGCAACCGCCTTCAAAATTGAATACTCCGTGGTTATCCCATCCGTGCTCATCGTCACCAATAAGATATCGCTTAGGATCGGCAGAAAGTGTAGTTTTTCCTGTTCCTGAAAGTCCGAAGAATATTGCAACATCACCTTCCTTACCAACATTCGCTGAGCAGTGCATTGAAGCAATTCCTCTCAATGGCAAATAATAGTTCATCATGGAAAACATCCCTTTTTTCATCTCTCCCCCATACCATGTTCCTCCAATTATCTGCATTTTTTCTGTGAGATTGAAAAGGACGAATACCTCAGAATTGAGTTTGTGCTCTTTCCACTTAGGGTTAGTTACTTTTGAACCATTAAGGACAACAAAATCCGGCTCTCCATAATTTTCAAGTTCATAATTAGAAGGGCGGATGAACATATTAGTAACAAAGTGCGCCTGCCATGCAACTTCCATTATAAAGCGTACTTTCATGCGAGTATCTTCATTAGTTCCGCAATATGTATCAACTACATAGAGGATCTCTTTGTTTGATAGCTCGTCCTGTACAAGAGACATGCAGTCCTGCCATACATCCTGGCCGACAGGCTTGTTAATATTGCCATCCCACCAGATGTTTTTATCACTGATTTCGTCTTTAACAATATATCTGTCTTTTGGAGAACGACCAGTGAAAACGCCTGTTTTTACAGCAACTGCACCGGTTTTTGTTAAAATTCCTTTCTCGAAACCCTCATTCTTATCTGACATCTCTGCCTGAAACATCTCTTCATATGACGGATTGTGTAATACATTTTTGACATTCTTAATGCCATACTTCGAAAGATCTAATTTTGCCATACTTTATATTGTTATATTAATCTTTATTTTGTATATTTATTCAAGATAAAAGAATCTATAAATTTGCACAAAAACCTTGCCGTAAAAATAAGCAAAAAATGGGAAAACCTCACGAAGTATTAAACAAATACTGGGGATATGATTCTTTCCGGCCGATGCAGGAGGAAATTATCATTTCTATACTTGAGGGAAAAGATACACTGGCACTCTTGCCTACAGGCGGAGGGAAATCCCTCACATTTCAGATCCCCTCGATGATGACTGATGGTATTACATTAGTCGTTACACCTCTCATTGCTTTAATGAAAGACCAGGTAGAAAATCTTAAGTCAAGAGGCATACGGGCTCTGGCCGTATATTCTGGAATGAGCAGCGATGAAATTGATATTACTATTGAAAACGCCATTAATGGTGATTATAAGTTTCTTTATCTGTCTCCCGAAAGACTTCAAAGCGAAATATTCCGAAGCAGGGTTGGCAGAATGAATATAAATTTTCTTGTTGTTGACGAAGCTCACTGCATTTCCCAGTGGGGTCATGACTTTCGTCCTGATTATCTTAAAATAAAGGAAATCAGACATCTTGCCGGCATTAAGACAACTGTCGCTTTAACTGCTACAGCAACAGACAAGGTGGTATCGGAGATTGTAAAGGAACTTGAACTTGATAATCCAAATATTATCAAATCCAGTTTTAGACGAGATAACCTTTCATATATTGTAAGGGAAAGCGAAGACAAAAATGGTCAGCTCATCAAGATTGCAAGAGGAGTCAACGGATCAGGTATAGTTTACGTACGTGAAAGAAAAAGAGCAGAAGAGCTGGCTCAGTTTCTGGAAGCTCAGGGCCTAAATGCCCAGGCATATCATGCAGGCATGTCTTCATCTGTCCGTTCGGCCAAGCAAGATGACTGGAAAAACGGCAATTGCAGGATAATTGTTGCTACAAATGCTTTTGGTATGGGTATCGATAAATCCGATGTCCGGTTTGTATGCCATTTTGACCCTCCTGAGTCTGTAGAAGCCTACTTCCAGGAAGCAGGCAGGGCAGGCAGGGACGGAAACAAATCTTTCGCAGTTCTGCTTTGGAACAGATCCGATATTGGAAGGCTCAGGAAAATACTGGCAACTACTTTTCCATCACCTGATTATATAAGAGATGTATACCAGAAGCTATTCATTTATTACGGTATTGCATATGGCGCAGGAAAAGATCAGGTTATGAAATTTAACCTCACCGATTTTGCCATGAAAAGCAAACTGCATGCATTATCTGCATATTACGCACTTAAATATATTGAGAAGGAGGGCTATTTTGAGATTACAGACGAAATAGACAACCCGTCCAAAGTAAAGTTTATTGTCAACAGGGATGAATTGTATCACATTCAGCTCAAAAATACATCGATGGATGCCTTTATCAAGACTCTCCTAAGGCTGTATACCGGAATGTTCTCAAATCTGGTTCCTATTGACGAGGAATATATAGCAAGGCTTACGCGAAACAGCAAGGCTGCTATAACTTCAAGTTTAATCAGGCTCTCAGGCATGGGGATTGCAACGTATATGCCCTCTGTCCGCTCTCCTTTGCTGATTCTCAAAACAGAAAGGCTGGACGATAAAAATCTTTATATTTCGCCAGTCAGGTATCAAATGCACAGAGGCAGTTTCGAAGATAAAATTGAATCAATAATCGGTTATTTCAGCGGGAATTTAATTTGCCGTTCCCAATTTCTGCTAAGTTATTTCGGGGAAAAAGATTCGGCAGAATGCGGAGTATGCGATGTTTGCATTGAAAAGAAGCGTGAAAATGCGCGGGCAGTATATGACAACAGCATTGAGAAAAGGCTCATTGAAATTCTGCTTGACGGGCCTAAATCGCTTTCAGAAATATCTCTTGACATTGAGGACGAAACCAGGTCGTATATCGAACTTCTAAGAGAGATGATAGACAGGGGAGGAGTGGAGCAAAAAGGTGAGCTTTATCACATTGTTACGAGATAAATCAGCCTTTGTCAGCGATAAATTCATTAAGTTCCTGATATAGCCTTTGCACAGGCAAACCCATTACGTTGAAAAAGGATCCTTCAATTTTTTCAATTGCCACATAACCTATCCATTCCTGAGCACCATATGACCCTGCTTTGTCGTAGGGAGCATATTCGTCTACATAATATGTGATCTCTTCTGCAGATAAATTGCGAAAATAGACTTTTGTGACACTCGTGAAAGATCTGGTCAATTTGTTGCTTCTTAATGTTACCCCTGTTATTACTTCGTGCATGTTTCCGGATAACTTCTTAAGAATTTCAATGGCATTTTCTCTTCCGGACGGTTTACCCAGTATTGCTCCGTTACAGAAAACAAGTGTGTCTGCCGTTATCAGTATTTCAGAATCATCCAGTTTCCTTAAGAACCCGGCTGATTTTAGTTCAGAAAGATGTAACGGAACCAGATAAGGGTCAGTTTCGGGATGGTAGTCCTCCGATATATTGTCGTTATATTCAATAGAAAAGGGAAGATCCAGACCCTCGAGCAATTGTTTGCGTCGTGGAGACGCCGATGCAAGAATAAGCGCTCTCCCTCTTAGTTTTATAAGAAGATTTTTCATTTAATAAGTTTAGCCGGAATAAGCTTCGGGACTATCTGCCCAGTTTCCCTGTATTTTAAGGGTTTGTTCAATAACGTCTCTTGCACATCCTCTACCTCCGGGATAAATTGATATATAGTCACATATCTCTTTTACTTCAGTGACTGCATCAGCCGGGCAAGTGGCTATTCCGCATGCCTTAAGAATTCCTATATCCGGAATGTCATCGCCCATAAAGAGAACTTCCTCCGGTTGCAGATTATGCCGTGTGCAAAAATCGGTAAAATCAGGCATCTTATAGTGGGACCGAAGGTATATATCACTTGTACTTACTCCGATTTGAACAAAACGTTTAACAATGCTTTCGGAAGACCCACCGGTAATTATTGCTACAGGATATTTTTGCGTTATGGCAACTCTCACTGCATAACCATCTTTAGCATTGTGTGATCTCAGCAAATCTCCGGTTTCGGTCGCAATGACAAGTCCATCTGTAAAGACTCCGTCAACATCAAATGCAAATGCTTTTATTTTATGCAGGTTAACTTTAAAGTTTGACATTATTTTTTTATTTTTTTGGAAGACTCACCGATATATTTTGTCATTAACTCGTATACTTCTTTGTGTTCTTCCATCTCTTTAAGAATTTCAAGATGTTTGTTAATAGTTGAGATGTCTTCCCTTATTGCAGGACCTGTCTGAACATGAGCCGGGTGACCATATAAAAAGGCTTTTCTGACCGTTTCTGTGGCAAGTGGCATCAGGAATATGTGGTTGGGTGCAGAGATGTCATATGCAAGTCCAAGAATGTAGTTGACAAAATTGCTTACAAAAACAGCAGCAAGGTGCATCCTCAACCTCTCTTCGGAATCACATTCCTTGTATTCGGACCCAAGGTAATCAGATAGTTGCACTAAAACATCATGAGTTTTTTTGTCGGAAGATTCAAGAAGAAACGGAACTAACTTCATGTCAACAGGTTTCGTCTTGCTAAGGGTCATTAAAGGGTAAAAGACACCAAAATGAGGAATTTTATTTAATACGGACAATGGAGTGGCACCACTTGTATGACAAACGATGGTTTTCCCGGACTTAACAGATTCAAACGAAGAAATAGTTTCAAATATCTTTTCAATGGAATCATCGGAAAGAGTGAGAAGAATAATATCAGATTCAGAAAGAAGGTTAATATCTTCAGTAGCCTCTGTGTTTTCAAGATTATGCAAATTGTTTTCCGGTTTGTTTAATATTTTGGCCAGAGTTTGCGATGCATGAAAACTTCTGTTCCAGATATATGATACATTGCATCCCGCAGCCTTTAAAGACATTGAAAGTCTGTATGCTGCATTCCCGGCTCCTGCAAATGATATATTCAACATCGATGCTTATTTACTGCTCCCGCCTGTTGCAAAAACTGCAAGACTCTCGTGCCCTTCGCTATCTACAGACTGGACCGCAAAGAGATAATTGTCTTTACTCAGAGGGAGTTCTATATTGTTACCGTTTATTTTAACTTTCCTTTCCCAGTTGGATTTATCGGTCTCACGTATTAAAATATAGTATGCCGAAGGTTTTTTGCCCTCCCGGGGACCCTCCCAGCTTATCTTGGTGTTATTGGAAAGATCGGATATGTCAATTTTAACATTCTGAGGTAAAGACGGTGCAAATGAGAGATTTAGCAAAGAAGAGAGGTTTACTCCGCAATTTTTTCTTACATATTCAAAATCTACACCATTTGGCATATCTCCAAGTTCAATTCCGTTTTTAACTGTTACCGGCTGATGAGTTCTGTCATAATTTTCATGATACTCACATATTCTGACTGCTGTAAATCCCTCTTTGCAGAAAGGAGTGTGATCGCCTCCTCTGCCAAACCTGTCATTCCGGTAAATCAACTTAACTTCCATATTATCAACATATCTCTCACCTGTTTCTTTTATATATCTGGCGAGTTGCCGTGATTTACTGTCATTTTCTGACGAGTTGAATACCCGGGACTTTTTCATATCATCATTTTCGACATATGGAATGCTTTCAGAAAAGACCCGA
>JAGDMC010000032.1 GCA_017860395.1 Bacteroidota bacterium
AGTAAATTAAAGTTGTAATCCGGCTTCAGGAATTTCTTTTCCCGTAATTATTTTTAACGCTTTTTGAAACACAGGGTCGTCGCCCTTGTTTATTACCATGAAATAGGCATTTGGGCCGAATACTCTCCTTGCAGCAAGAGCTTTCATAAACAGTGAAATTTCATTTTTGGAAATTTCAAATTCATTCTGTTTAAAAGGAACGCCCCTCCCCTCTGCAAACTTTATCAGTCCATCTGTCATTTTACTGTCTGCAACAAATTCCTTGTCGAACTTCTCAAATGATGTATATGTTTTTTGCCACTGCAGCCTTTGAGAGTCGGACAGGTCGTTCATATAGTCTAGTAATATTCCTCTTCTGAGCAGACTTCCATAATAGTTGGTATATTTTGTAGTATCCGCAGGAATAAAGAAATCGGGCATAATTCCGCCTCCGCCGTATACGGTTCTTCCCTTAATCATCGTTTTATACTTGAGAGAATCTGGAAAATGTATGCTGTCGCGGCTGAAGTATTCGCCTTTAGAGTATCTTTCGTATATAGCCTTATAGTATTTGTCGGCATCTCCGGGCTGATAGGGTGATTGAATAACTCTGCCGGATGGAGTATGGTATCTGGCGATAGTGAGCCTGAGCTGTGAACCGTCCGGAAGCGGCAGCATCTGTTGCACCAGCCCTTTTCCAAAAGACCTTCTTCCGAAAATATATCCTCGATCCCAGTCCTGAATAGCTCCTGCTACAATTTCACTGGCAGATGCCGAGCCTTCGTCTATTAAAACAGCAAGCGGGCCCTTTCTGAAAAATCCCTTACCATTGGAATGTTCTTCCATTTTAGGCATTTTCCTGCCCTCTGTATAAACTATAGTCTGACCACTCTCCAGAAACATATTGGCAATTTCCATTGCTGTTCCTAGGTATCCGCCTGAGTTGCCCCTGAGGTCCAGGATAACTCCTTTTATCTCTTTTATCTTTAGACCGGCTATCGCGTTTTCTATCTCAATATTAGAATTTGCAGAAAACCGGCTAAGTTTTATATACAGTATTCCGGGCTCAACTTCATAAGCTGCATCCATACTGGTAATTGGGATTTTATCCCGGACAACTTCAAAAGTAATTTCGCCGCCAAAACCCTTCCTTACTATGCTTAAAACAACTTTTGTACCTTTTTCTCCCCTCAGGTATTTAAAAACCTTTTCGTTTGTAATACCTACAGACGCTATTTTCTCTCCGTTCACCGCAACAATCTTATCTCCTGCACGTACTCCCACCCTCTCACATGGCCCTCCGGAAATTGGATTAACAACTGTGAGCGTATCGCGTACGAGTGAAAATTCAATCCCGACGCCTTCGAAATTACCTTCAAGCGGTTCATTCATTGACTTTACATCACTGGCAGAAATATAGGACGAGTGCGGATCCAGTTGTCCAAGAGCCGAAATAATTGCCTTTTCAATCAGTTTTTCATTATTTACGGTATCCAGATAGTATTGATTTATATAGAAAATAGTCTGACCGAATTTATTAAGCTGGTTATTCAGTTCTATCTCTTTCTGAGCTGACATCTTAACAGAAAAGAGAAGCATCAGAACAAGAAGCGGCAATAAGTAATTTTTTAATCTCATGTTTTATAGCAATTATAGTCAGGAATTGTGCCCGGAAGTATTCAAAACAGGAATTTCAAATTCTCTCCCCTCCTGGGCTAGGCAGGTTTCCCGGAAGAGGGATTGAGCCTCATTCAGGAAAACCGAGGCATCTCTGTAACGTGAAGAGAAATGCCCGAGTACAAGTTTTTTTGCTCCCGCATTAAGAGCAGTTTCTGCAGCCTGAAGTGCAGTTGAATGCATTGTGGTTTCTGCAAGAGCTTTTGTCTCTTCTGTAAATGTTGCCTCATGGTAGAGAAGGTCTACTCCCTTTACATACTCAGGAAGCTCGGTAAAAGGAGAAGTATCGCTGCAATATGCAAATGATCTTGGAATAAACGGGATATATGTCAGTTCCCCGTTCTTTAAAATTTCACCGTCTTCTCTTTCGACGTTTGCGCCCTCTTTAAGCCTTGCAATTTCAAAGAGAGTGAGATTGTGTTTTTCAATCATGTATTTAATGACATTCCGCAAAGGTGCCTTTTCACGGAAAAGGAATCCGAAACAGTCTGTCCTGTGATTCAAGGGAAAAGCCAGTATTTCTATACTTTTAGTTTCATACAGCAATTCAGGGCTTTTCACATTTATTACAATATGTGTGATTTTATATTTGAATCCGTCGCCAAAATGTTTAAGAAACGATTTGAGAATATCTTTAAATATCTTTGGGGCATAAATGAATAGCTCCGCCGTGCGGCCGAGCATGGACATAGTTGAAAGAAGTCCGTAAATCCCGAAAATATGGTCCCCGTGTACATGTGAGATAAAAATCTCCTGTATTTTAAGAAAAGAAAATCCATACTTTCTCAACTGTATCTGACAACCCTCTCCACAGTCAATTAAGAACAAACGCTCATGAACATTGAGAACATGAGCGCTTGGAAACCTGTTGACTGTGGGCAAAGCAGATGCTGTGCCCAGAGTTGTTAGGGAGAATTTCATTATTTGTTGTTAGCCAAATCTTTGCTTTCCATTTCGCTCTTTAGAGCTGCAAGTTCGCTGATATCGCCAAGTGTTGTTTTTTCAAGGTTTGCCTTAAGTTTCTTAACTGCTTTCTGAGTTGTATCACCCTCTTCAATTTTCTCTTTCACAACTTCTTCCTTCTTTACATCATCGGCAATCTTTGAGTGAGAAAGTACAATTCTTTTGGTCGATTTATTGAACTCAAGAATTTTGAAATCAAGTTTTTCCTCAACCTTAGCAGTATTTCCGTCCTCTTTTACAAGATTTCTCAAACTTACATAACCTTCAACACCGTATTGAAGGGCTACATTTGCGCCTTTATCTACGAATGCAGTGATAGTGCCTTCATGAACCGAACCCGGAACAAATACTGTTTCGAATACATCCCAAGGGTTTTCTTCAAGTTGTTTGTGACCAAGACTCAAACGACGGTTTTCCTGATCTACTTCAAGAACAACAACCTCGAGTTTTTCACCAACTGATGTAAATTCTGAAGGGTGTTTAACTTTCTTGGTCCATGAAAGATCGCTGATGTGAACCAGACCATCTACGCCCTCTTCGAGTTCTACAAAAACTCCGAAGTTTGTAAAGTTGCGCACTGTTGCTGTGCATTTGGTTCCAACAGGATATTTTTCTGCAATTGTTGCCCAAGGATCATTCTTAAGTTGCTTAATGCCAAGTGACATTTTTCTCTCATCTCTGTCAAGAGTAAGGATAACTGCTTCAACTTCGTCTCCGACAGTAAGGAAATCCTGTGCACTGCGAAGGTGGAGCGACCATGACATTTCTGACACGTGTATAAGACCTTCAACACCCGGCTGAATTTCGATAAATGCACCGTAATCGGCAATAACAACAACTTTGCCTTTAACTTTGTCGCCAACCTGAAGAGTTGCATCAAGAGCATCCCAAGGATGTGAACTAAGTTGTTTAAGACCAAGCGCGATTCTCTTCTTGGTATCGTCAAAATCCAGAATAACAACATTGATCTTCTGATCGAGTTGTACAACTTCTTCCGGATGGTTGATCCTGCCCCATGAGAGGTCTGTAATGTGGATAAGACCGTCTACACCGCCAAGGTCAATGAATACACCGTACGATGTGATATTCTTAACAATACCCTCAAGTATTTGTCCTTTTTCAAGTTTACCGATAATATCAGCTTTCTGAGCTTCAAGTTCGGCTTCAATAAGAGCTTTGTGAGAAACAACAACATTGCGGAATTCATGGTTAATCTTAACGATTTTGAATTCCATGGTTTTGTTGACAAATATATCGTAATCACGAATAGGTTTAACATCAATCTGCGAACCAGGAAGGAATGCTTCAATTCCGAATACATCCACAATCATACCGCCTTTGGTCCTGCACTTAATATAACCCTTAACAATTTCATCTTTGTCGAATGCCTCGTTTACCCTGTCCCAAGAACGGAGCGAGCGTGCTTTCTTGTGCGAAAGAATCAGCTGACCTTTTTTGTCTTCAGCATTCTCTACATATACCTCAACTTTGTCTCCGGGAGCCAGTTCGGGGTTGTAGCGGAATTCATTAATACTGATTACACCTTCGCTTTTGTAACCAATATTGACAATAACTTCTCTTTTGTTGATAGAAACAACAGTACCTTCTACTACTTCATTTTCACTAACTTTTGAAAGTGTTTGGTCGTAAAGGCCTTCGATAACCGATTTTTCGGTATCATAAACATCCTCTTTCTCAAATGCATCCCAGTCGAATTTGTCAACTGCTACGGAAACATTGCTTTTTTTCTTTTTAATTACTTCGCTTACAGAAATACCATCATCTTCGATAAATGATTCCAGTTTTTCGTCAGCCTTGTTGACAATCACGATCTGATCGTCCTGTTCCAATTCTTTTACTTCTTTTGACATGTTAATAATTGTTTGAACTTCAAGTGGTTAGACATTATTTATAATCCCTGCGGGAACTGCAAAAGTATATATATTCTTTTAAATGAACAAATAAATAACTGTTTGCCGGGTACTAAAAAGCAATTATCTTTGAGAAAGCAAATTTCAGAAAAGCAATGGATCCAAAATCGACTTTAAAATCATTCCCAAAAAACTTCTGGACAGTCATATTTATGGAATTTCTCGAAAGGGGATCATATTATGGAGTTATGTCTGTTCTCTCTGTTTTTCTTATACTTAGTGCCGGTGAAGGCGGCCTTAACTTCTCAAAGGAACAGGCCGGGGCAATACTCGGAACAATCCCTCCGCTGCTCTATTTCCTGCCTATTATTGCAGGCGCCATTGCAGACAGATACGGATACAGAAAAGTGCTTTTCTTCGCTTTCACATGCATGATTTTAGGCTACGGATTCACAGGTCTTTCCAACTCCTATTTTTTCGTTTTTATTTCACTGATGCTAATGGCTCTCGGTGCCGGATTTTTCAAACCGGTAATTTCAGGGACAATTGCAAGGTCAACAAATGAAAACAATTCCGGACTTGGTTTTGGAATATACTACTGGTCAATAAACCTCGGAGCCTTTTTGTTTCCTCTGATTCTTGTTCCGATTCTTAAAGCTCAGTCATACAGCTATATCTTCTATATGGCGGCAATACTTGCATCCGTATTATTTGTCATAAATCTGTTTCTGTACAAGGAACCTGAGGGTAAGAGGAGCAACAAGAGCCTTTCTCTTGTATTCAGAGAGATGTTTATGGTACTCAAGGACTGGCGTTTCATACTCATGATTTTCCTATATTCCGGCTTCTGGATTCTATATTTCCAAATGTTTGGCACAGTGCTGTGGTATGTTCGCGATTACGTGGATATGACACCTTTAAACTCTGCTGTAAATTCGTTTCTAAGCCTGTTTATGGAAAATCCTTCGTGGAAGTTTGATGTGGAACATGTGACTGTAATTAATGCAGGAGTAATTATTCTGTTACAACTGGTTGTTTCCAATATAGTAAAACGGATGCCTGCCCTCCCGACAATGATAACAGGTATAGGATTTGGAACACTCGGGATGCTTATACTCTCTATTTCCGCCTCTCCGTGGATATTTATTCTGGGTATAATGACATTCACTCTTGGTGAGATGACTACTCACCCTAAGTTTATATCATATATAGGATTAATTGCCCCGGCAGACAAGAAGGCTCTCTATCTGGGATATTCATTTCTTTACGGTGTGATAGGAAGCAGTATCGGAGGCTTTCTTGGCGCAAGACTATACGTTAAGTATGTCGATAACCTTCATCAGCCTGCGACTTTGTGGCTGATTCTGTCCTGCATAGGACTGTTCAGTATGGTGTCTCTGATAATTTACAACCGTTTTGTAGCAATAAAGAAGAACGTCTGACAGCCGGTTAAAGCATCTTCTTCATTTTGAAGAAAATCAGAACAATCCCAACTGCTATCAGCATTATAAGCATAACCATTGCAAAGTCCGCGAGGTTGCCGAATATTGGCAAATTCACATTCATACCAAAAATACTGGCAATTAGCGTTGGCGGCATGAAAAGAAGGGAAACGAAGGTGAAAATCTTCATTATCCGGTTCTGTTCCAGATTAATCAGACCAAGAATAGTGTTCTGAAGATATTCAAGTCTTTCAAAGCTGAAGTTGGTATGGTTAATGAGGGAATTGATGTCTTTAATGAGGACATTAAGTTTTACGAATACGTCCCGCGGGAATTTATCGCTCTTGAGGATGCTTGATATCATCCTCTGCTTGTCTACAATATTCTCCCGCACAAGCATTGTGTTTTCCTGCAGCTGATTAATGTCCAAAAGCAACTCCTCTCCCATTGCACCACCCAGACTCACTTTTTTACTGTACTGGGCAATCTCTTTTGACATCAGCTCAATCATGTCGGCGTCAAGGTCAATTCTGTTTTCAAGAATACCCACAAGAATGTGATAACCGGTAGGCAATGCCCTGAAATTTGAAATAATGCGCCGCTGAACATCTGTAAAGCTTTTCAGAGGTACATGACGGATGGTGACAATTATACCTTCGCATAATATGAAGGAAACAGCCTCCATACTATAACTTTCGGGGCCCGGTATAAGGAAGTTTGTATTTGCAAAAATTGCCGTCTCATTTTCGGAATATCTCGATGAACTTTCAATCTCCTCTGCCTGTGCCCTGCTTTGAAGGGTGGTATTTAAAAATGTTTCGATGGCTCTTTTTTCTTCTCCTGTGGGAGCAGAAAGATCTATCCACAAAACGTCATCGTACCCCAGCTGATCCAGAGCGTCAATTTCGCATGTCGTTACAACTTGTCCTTTTTGTTTGTAATATATTTCGAGCATAATTTGATCCTTTTAATGGTTAAAATTCTAATTGCTTCTCCCGGAATCAGGGAGTTCAAATTAGCCAAACCATCGGACCTTAGATTTGAGTTCGTCGGGAGCAAGGCTCCAGAACTCAGAGAGACCGGCTCTTTTGTCGGCGCTTAAATTATATGAAATATTTGTTTTAAGATATCTTATTGCATAGTCCCTGTCGAACCGGGGAACAAATCTCTCTGCCGACTTTTCAATATTTGCCATTCCAAAACGGAGGGCATCATTGAATTCAGCAATAAACGAGGGGTCAAGTTCTTTGTTTGAAACCCAGCATGCAAATACAAAGGGAAGGTTTTTATATTTGATCCACTCCTCGGCCATATCATATACATACGGGAACAGATTGCCATGAGTAAGGGCTTTGTCTCCTATCAGAATATAGGATTTGGTAAGGTCAAGTTCCTCCTCCGAGAAATCAAAATCAGAAAATTCAGGAGAAATTTTCCAGAAATTTTCTGAAAGAATTCTGGCAAGCAGTGCAGATGTCCTTGATTCGGTATCCAGATACAGTTTGTCAATCTCATTCAGAGGTTTTCCGCTGCAAAGGAGGACAGATGCAACAGCGCCATCGGCGCCGATACAGTAATCAGAAATAATCCTTGCATTCTTTATCAGGGGAATGGCCGCAACAGGTATAATACCTATATCTGATGTTCCATTAATGAGCTTACTGGCAGAAACTGCAGGAGTAACATACTCGATTTCAATCTTCTTTGAAATCGGATGATTCTCCAGTCCGTAGACAAAAGGAGCAGTGTTTAAATATGATATTGCTGATACACGAACTTGCATTATCTCCTCACCATTAAGCCACACAAACGGGCATGGCAAAGTTAAGACAAAATTTCCAAATGCTCAACCAAAATTTTCAAACCTATTGCAATAAGAATCAATCCGCCAAATATCTCAGACCTTCTTCCGGTTTTTGTACCGATATATCTCCCCCCTTTGAGCCCTGCTGAAGCAGCAATGGCAGTTACCGCCAGAATGATTGCAGATGCAATGAGTATACGGTTGAAAGTAAAGCTGGTCATAGCAAGACCTATTCCCACCGCTAATGCATCAATGCTTGTTGCAACCGAAACAGTTATAAGAATTCTTGTTTTCCTTACATCTATACATACCTCTTCCTTATTTTCCAGCCCTTCCCGTATCATCTTTATTCCAATATATACAAGCAATAAAAAGGCTACCCAGTGGTCAACAGAGCCTATTATTCCAAGAAGGCTTTTCCCCAGCAACCAGCCTGTAAATGTGAATACAGACTGAAACAGGGCGAATGACAGGAATATCTTTACAAACTGGGCACGGCTGATATACGGGAGACAAATCCCCGAAGAAAGCGATACTGCAAAAGTATCGAAACACAGGCCCACCGAAAGAATGAAAATTTCTAATATTGACATTTACGCTTTTTTCGTTCCATCTCTTAAGAGATACATTCCGATAAAGGTAAGTAATCCATTTACTATAAGTATTGTAAACCCAAATCCGAATCCAAGATATACCTTTCCAACATAATCCATTATAAAACAAAGTATTGGCGAGGCTATTGCCACGTATGGCATATATTTATCCTTGACGTTGTGTTTAGTAAGAATTCCAAAGAAGAAAAAGCCGAGCAGCGGGCCGTATGTATACGAAGCAACCAGATAAACAAGGTCAATTACCGTCTGATTGTTTACCGCATTTAATATTAAAATTATAACAAAGAAGAGGAGAGCAAAAGAAGCATGAGCCATTTGTCTGATTCTCTTTTTTCTTGCAGCCGAAATATCTTCTCTTTTGTTAAAGCCAACAAAGTCTATACAAAAAGAGGTTGTAAGAGATGTAAGTGCGCCCCCGGCACTTGGATACGAAGCAGATATGAGCCCTATAATGAAGAAGAGCCCTACTCCAAGCCCAAGATACTGACTTGCTATGGTCGGGAACAATTTGTCTGTCTGAGCTTTTGTAAACTCTCCCAAATCGTTGGCAAGTCCAATACCATGCATTCCGCCGAGCTTTGAACTTACAAAAATTGCAAGAACGGCTCCCATCAAAAGGAAGAAGAAGTTAACAATAACGATTGTTATACTTGTTGTATATATGTTTTTCTGAGCCTCTTTAATATTTTTGCAAGAGAGATTTTTCTGCATCATCTCCTGATCCAGACCGGTCATAGCTATTGTAATGAACATTCCGGCAATAAACTGCTTAATGGCATTGGTTGAGTGTCCCCAGTCCAAATCTATCCATTTTGAATATTCTGTGTCTGCAACAGCTGAAATCAGCCCGCCTACACCCCAGTTCATCTCTTTTGCTACAAAAAAGATAGTGAGAAACACAGCAAGCAACATGAATGTTGTCTGAAGAACATCTGTCCAGATAATTGTCTTGACTCCTCCTTTAAATGTGTACAAAAATATCAGAAACATGAATACAAATGAGACAACCCAAAACGGAACAGAACCTTCCGGAAGGAATGTATGAAGCACAAGTACTACAACAAATATTCTCACGGCAGCTCCCAGTACCCTGGAAACCATAAACACCGAAGCACCGGTTTTATATGTATAAAAGCCAAACCTATGCTCAAGATAACCATAAATTGAAGTGAGGTTCATTTTGTAATACAAAGGGATAAGAATCTTTGCAATAACAATGTAACCTACAACAAACCCCAGAACCAGAGGCATATAATAGAAATTCTGGTTAAGTACGTTTCCCGGTACAGAAATAAATGTTACCCCGGAAATTGAGGTACCCACCATACCATAAGCAACAATATACCAGGGAGATTTTTTATTTCCCAAAAAATATGAGCCACTATCTGCCTTCCGTGATGTGAGCCACGAAATGAAAAACAGAAGAATCGTGTAAAGCGTAAAGGCGGTAAGAAGCCACGTTAACGGGAATTGATGCATAGTTACAATTTTTAGTTATTTAAAGGAATAAAGGGCTGACGATTCTGGATTGACCTCCCGAGAGTTACCTCATCGGTATATTCAAGATCATCTCCAAATCCCACACCCCTTGCAATTGTGCTTATTTTTATACCAAACGGATTTAGTCTTTTATACAGATAATATGCTGTTGTTTCACCCTCCATTGTAGTACTGAGGGCAAGAAAAACTTCAGAAATCTCTCCTTTCTCTATTCTATTCAGAAGAAGGTCAATAGATAAATCTCCGGGGCCCACTCCGTCCATCGGAGATATTATTCCTCCAAGTACATGGTAAAGGCCATTGTATTGCCCTGTGTTTTCTATACTAAGAACATCTCTGATACTTTCTACTACACAAACCAACGCAGATTCTCTTTTTTTGTCGCTGCATACCGGACATACAGGCGTATCGGAAATCATATTGCAATTTGTGCAATAGCGGATTTCATTTCTCATCCGGATTACAGAACTGCCGAACTTTTCAACATTTTCAACAGGCTGTTTGAGAAGATGAAGCGCAAAACGGAGCGCACTCTTCCTGCCCACACC
>JAGDMC010000178.1 GCA_017860395.1 Bacteroidota bacterium
ACATCAAAAATCTTCTGTTTTATTGTAGGGTCGTTATCCAGTAAAGCGTTTGCTTCTTCGAATGTCTTAACATTGAGTATGAAAATTCCCCTGTAACTTTTGTCGTTATTTCCCATCGGTCCCGCGACAACGAGTTTACCCTCTTTTGCAAGTTTATTTATGTTCGCAAAATGGCCGGCGAACAGAGTGTTCAGAGTGTCTTTGTTTGTTATTTTATTTGGGCCTGTCTTTAGAATCACAAATATGTACGACTTCATGCCCATATCATCGGCACCAAGTTTTTTTGCAAGTTCTGCGTCGTAAACCGGCTTCTTTTGAACATCTGCGGTTTGAGCCAAAGCTCCGGAGTGTAAAAAAAGGAATGTCGAAAGTATTAACAGATTTATTGAAAATAAATGTTTCATAACTGGAGTGTATTTGGTTAATACTCTTCAAATTTAAAAATTTAAATCCGTATTTACACCTTTTCCCGCACACGACCCCTGGGGAAAACTCTGCGCCTGTGACAAATTTACATACCTTTGCAACTCAAAAAATAATCAATAAGATGAAAGTAGCTGTACCCGCAAGACAAAATCAAATCGACGACCATTTTGGCCATTGTGAAGTATTTAAGATTTATTCGATAGGCGATAATAATATGATTATGGGCTCGGAGGATGTTCCCTCTCCGGATGGTTGCGGATGCAAAAGCGACATCGCAGCTGTGCTCGCACAAAAAGGCGTAACAACAATGCTGGCCGGGAATATGGGACAGGGTGCAGTCAATGTTCTTACTGCTCAGGGGATCAAAGTGATAAGAGGATGCTCCGGCAATATCGAAGAAGTCGTTAATTCATTTATAAAAGGAGAGATTTCCGACAGCGGAGTAGGATGTAAGGCTCATGAATCACATTCTCACGACGGGCACATCTGCAACCACTAAGTGTCTCACCCCCAGGCGTGCGTTTTTCCCCAGGGGAAATTTGTTATAGTGCAGACATATAGCTAGTTAGCCGAAATTGCGTTTTTAACTAAAGTATTCATATTTAGCGTTTAAACAAATTTCCCCTGGGGAAAAGTGTGCGTACGGATGAGATGGGATCTAGCTGCTCTTCCGGTAACTCAGCACCGCCCAGCCATTGAAGAAAACGGCAAAGCCGCTTAAGACGGCAAATGGAAGGAGCAGTTCGGAGAAGCTGCTTCCCTTGAGATATACCTGCCGGAGAACAATGATTATATATTTAAGGGGGCTGAAGTTGCTAAGGTATTGTGCCCACTGCGGCATATTGGCGATTGGTGTGTAAAGCCCGCTCATTAAAATGAAGGTGAGTACAAAGAAGAACATCATAAACATTGCCTGTTGCAGTGTATTGGCATAGTTGGAAATTACAAGTCCAAAACCGGAGAAAGCCAGAACAAACAGGGCTGCAAAGAGGTAGATTGTTGCAAGGCTGCCTTCGGGAACAAGTCCGTAAAAAATCCGGGCAACAATAAAGCAAATCGTAAGCACAACAAATCCTATGATCCAGTAGGGCAGGAGCTTGGAAAGAATAAATGTGAATTTGTTCACTGGGGTAACATTCATCTGCTCTATGGTTCCGTTCGCTTTTTCGCCTACAATATTGAGAGCGGGAAGAAAACCGCATAACATTGCCAGAACCATCACCATAAGAGCCGGAACCATAAAATATGTGTAGAGAAGACGGGGGTTGTACCAAAACTGGGGGGATATCTCAAACCGGCCCGAAGAAAACCGGTCGGATGCCGTAATCCATTCGCTGCGTATGTTACTGCTGAAATCACCGATAATGCCTGCAAGATAGGAGCTGCCCAGTCCGCCTTTTGTGCCGCTCACGGCATTTGCTGCAATGAGTACAGTGGCACTTTGTTCTTTTGCCATATCTCTTTCAAAATGCGGAGGTATCTCAAGAATGATATCAGATTTGTTTAGCTCCACACTTCTGAGCGCCTGCGGATAGCTGTCGGAAACATCCGATATGCGGAAATAACCCGAAGAGCTGACCTTTTGAATGAGCTGTTGCGAATAGGTACTTTTGTCGTTGTCCACAACCGCAAGGTTTAAGTTTTTTATTTCGAAGTTGGCTACAAGCGGAAAGATGAGCACAGCCATAAATGGCATTATTATAACCATTCTTGGCAAAGAACTGCTTCTGAAAAACTGTTTGAACTCCTTTTCCAACAAATATTTAAGCATGATTATTTCTATATCCGGCAGCAGAGCCGCCTTTTGTTATTACTCCAGTCTGTATTTAAATTTCTTAAGGCTCAGGGTGATAATTACCGCAGCCATTCCTGTAAGGATGAGCACTTCCCTGATTATTGAAGAGAACCCGAGCCCCTTTATCATCACGTTTCGCACCGCAATTATGAACCATTTAACCGGCAAAATATGCGAGATCCACTGCAAAACAACCGGCATACTCTCGATAGGGAACATCAGCCCCGACAGGAAAACCGCAGGCATCATGAGCAACATACCCGAAATGAGAAGTGCAACTATCTGCTTCTCTACCAGAGAAGATATGAGAATCCCGATGGAAAGCGATACAAAAATAAATAGAAGCGACAGTGCCGAAAGCAAAACCAGGCTTCCCGCAATGGGAACTTTGAGGACAAAAACCGAAAGCAGAAGAATGGTTATATAATTGATAATCGAAATTGTAAAATATGGGACAAGTTTGCTCAGGATTATCAGTATTGGCTTCATTGGAGAAACCAGGAGCAACTCCATGGTGCCAAGTTCTTTCTCACGGGCAATTGAAACAGATGTCATCAGCGCACAAATGAGCATCAGAATCATTCCCATAATTCCGGGAACAATGTTGTATGCGCTTTTGAGCGAAGGGTTATAAAGAAGCCTCACTTCTGTCTTAATCTGATAGGGGATAGTTCCGCCGGTGGTACCGGTTAGCTCCTGCTGATATGACGATAGAAGTATTGTTGCGTATGATGTGAGGATTGACGCAGTGTTCGGGTCAGTTCCGTCTGCAATTAGCTGAATTTTAGCATCGCCGGTGTGAAGAAGGTTTTCATAGAAATTCTCCCCCAGAACCACAACGAATCCAATTTCTCCATCCCTGAAAAGAGGCTCAATTTCTTCAGGTGAGTTGACATATTTGTCTAGCGAAAAGTATTCACTGGTTTCCAGCTTGTTTACAATTCCCTGAGTTGCTATGTCGCGCGAAGGGTCGTAGACAGCAAACTTTGTATTCCTGATTTCCGTAGTGATGCCAAACCCAAAGAGGATAATCATAACTATCGGGAGAACAAGCAAAATGAGCGTTGTCCAGCGGTCACGGAAAATGTGATAGAACTCCTTTTGAACAAATACCAGAAACTGTCTCATAGCTCGTTGTTTTTAGATTTGCGTGCAAGCTTGCGGAACACTTCGTCCATGCTTGTGGCATTAAATTCTTTTTTAAGATTAGCCGGAGAGTCAAGAGCATCTATGCGCCCGTCTACCATTATAGAGACCCTGTTGCAGTACTCCGCTTCGTCCATGTAGTGAGTGGTCACAAAAACTGTAATGCCTCTGTCTGAAGCCTTGTAAATCATTTCCCAGAACTGCCTGCGGGTAACGGGGTCCACGCCTCCGGTTGGCTCGTCAAGAAATACGACTTTTGGCTCGTGAAAAATGGAAACCGAAAAAGCCAGCTTCTGCCTCCACCCGAGAGGAAGGGATTTTACAAGCGTCTCTTTCTCTGCTTCAAAGCCAAGCTCCTTCAAAAGTTCGTCGGTTTTTGGAGCAATATCCTTTTCGGGGACGCCATAAATTCCAGCATACAGCCTGATATTTTCCCAAACCTTCAAATCTTCGTAAAGAGCAAACTTCTGACTCATATATCCAATGGCAGCCTTTACATTTTCCGATTC
>JAGDMC010000033.1 GCA_017860395.1 Bacteroidota bacterium
GTGACTTTGCAAACAGGAAGAAAATTTTCTTCGTTTAAGAAAGATTGTGCGAAACAGAGACCGTTCATTATAGAGAAGAGGCTTTTGGAAAGACCGAGAGCCGAACTTTACGAAAGGATAGACAGAAGAGTCGACAAAATGATGGAAGACGGCCTGTTGGATGAAGTAAAAAGGCTTGTCCCGTATAAACATTTGCCAGCCCTTAAGACTGTAGGATACAGAGAGCTTTTTGAGTATCTCGATGGAAAAATTACTTTGGAAGAGGCTGTTGACCTTATAAAGAGAAACACCAGAAGGTATGCCAAAAGGCAGATGACCTGGTGGCGGAGGTATAAGGATTTTATTTACATTAATTGTTAATCCGGCGGCGAGTTGCGTTTTTTTTCTGACATCAAAACACTGCCAACTAATTGATGAGGGCTTGTGCGTCCTCCTTCGCTGCGCTGCGTCCGGCCGAATCGCCCTCATCAATTAGTTGGCAATGTAAATAATTGTTCAGAAATGTTGCAACTCGCCGCCGGAGACAGCTAAGAATAAATTTTAATGATATTTGGATATTAATAAATATTTTATCAACTTAGCTGATATTAAGCATATTAATAAAATTATTCGTGAAGAAATTTAATTATCGGAAAATCATTATTACTACACTTATATTAATCGTATCATATATTATTTATCTAATAATAGGTGTGTATCTTGATGGCAATACATTTTCTTTCATTTTTTCTCCCGGGCAGGCGCCATTAGCATTTGTTTTTATAAGCAGTGTATTATTTGCTTTTATTATTCAAATAGTTATATCTGCAATTAAGAAGATGCAGACATAATATCTCTACCGGCGGCGAGTCATGCGGGGAAAAACAAAAGCGGGTGCCTGTTTTTACAGACACCCGCTTTGGCTTTAATATATTCTTAGAATGGAAGATCGTCCTCACCGGCATCTCCCGAAGGGAAGTCAACCGGAGTACTTATTGAGTCGGCAGGCTGTGAAGAGTTGCCGCCATCATCAAAACGATCAATTTTCCAGGCTCTTACATCGGTATACCATCTGTTGTTAAACTCTCTTGATTCAATGTTGACAGATACTTTAACATTTTCTCCGTCTTTAAATTTTGATAGTTCTTCAACTTTCTCAGGCCCCCAGACATTCATGCATATCTTTTTGGGAAAGTTTTCCTGAGTTTCAATAATAAACTCCTGTTTGCTCCAGTCTCCTCTGGCGCTTGTGCCGGATTGAACAGAGAGTTTCTTGATAATTTTTCCGATTAATTCGAGTGCCATTACTATTTTACAGTTTTTGCAGTTTTTGTAGAATCAACAACTACAGCCTTGCTCACCTTAACGAGTTCTACATCAAAAATCAGTGTTGAGTTAGGACCTACAAGCGGACCTGCCTGTTGCTTGCCATATGCAAGTTCTCCAGGTATGAAAAGCTTGATTTTGCCACCTTCACCGATAAGTCTGATACCTTCTCCCCATCCTGAAATAACTGCATTTACAGGGAATTTAACTGGCTCAGGGTTTCCGAAAGATGTGTCAAATTCTTTACCGTCAAGAAGTGTGCCTCTGTAAAATACAGAAACGGTATCTTCAAGAGCAGGTTTAAGTTCAGAACCAGGGTTGATAATCTTGTACTGAAGACCACTTGCTGTAGTTTGAACGCTGTCTTTAGTCTTGTTGGCAGCAAGGAATTCATCTCCTTTAACTTTGTTCTCGGCAGCAGCAACTTCTGCTCTCTGAGCAAGGTATCTTTGAATAACTTGATTTGCAATTGTCTCATTAACTTTAAGATCTTTTCCTTCTTTTCCTTCAAGAACAGCTTTAATGGCTTTTGTCATTTCACTGTAATTCAGGTCACCAAAGTTTGAGTTTTTAAGCATTGTTCCAAATGATACACCTACTGCATAACTTGCAGAATCGGTGAGAGCTTTTGAAACTTGTACTGCAGAAGAACTCTTCTTTTCGCCGCAAGACGAAACGATAATAAGAGCCAATGCAACGATTGCGATAGATTTGATTGTTTTCATTTGTTAATTATTTTTTGTGGTTTTATCTTTCGTTGTAATATATATAGCCAATAGTCCAATTAATGCAGCTAAAAATGAGGTTCCGAGTATAGTCGCTTTCCCTGTATCAATGATTGCAAAATCAGTAAAGGCCAAATTATCGATAAATATAGACATTGTAAATCCAATTCCCGCAATAATCCCTACAGAAAATATCTGACTCCATTTAATTTCGTTTGGAAGTTCAGCAATTTTCAGCTTGACTGCCAGCCAACTGGCAAGAAAAATTCCAAATGGTTTTCCTATCAAAAGACCGAAAAATATTCCCGGAATAATTGGTTCGAAAGGGGGAGAAAAGATTTTGGCATTAAGTATAACCCCTGCATTTGCAAGTGCAAAAACGGGCATAATAATAAATGTTACCCATGGATGCAGTGCGTGCTCAAATCTGAGCATAAGCGGGTGCACCTGTTTGAGTTTATAATGAAGGCTGTGTATAACCTGCTGCTGCTCCTGGTTTTCAAGTACCATTACATTGTGGTTGCTGGCGGCACTGAATCTGTTTAACAGATAGCGGCATCCAACTATAAAGCGCACTTCGTTAATCGAATTTTTCCCGGGAATTGTCATCGCTATAAGAACACCGGCTATTGTGGCATGAATGCCGGATCCCAAAATAAGAAACCAAAGGACGATTCCGGGGATAATGTAAAATGACGGTCTTCTGATATTAAGCCTGTTAAAGACCAAAAGAAGGGCAAAGACCAAAGCGGCATATATAAGCAATTGTATATCTATAGTATGGGTAGGATAAAAAACAGCTAATACGACAATTGCGCCAAGGTCATCTACAATTGCAAGAGCCGCAAGAAAGATTTTTAAAGAAGTAGGCACTCTCTTGCCAAGCAGAGACAGTATCCCAAGAGCAAATGCAATATCTGTTGCCATTGGTATTCCCCATCCGTTCTGGTAAATGGTTCCAAAGCTGAAAGAGCTGTATATCAATGCAGGAACAACCATTCCTCCTACAGCGGCAAAAATAGGCAGAGAAGCCTGCCTAAAAGAAGAGAGTTCACCAACAAGAACCTCTCTTTTGATCTCGAGACCCACAACTAGAAAAAAGACAGCCATGAGGCCATCATTGATCCAGTGCAGGACAGTCATCTCAAACTTAATGTTTCCTATGCCAAACCCCGCAGGTTGATTTAATAAATTCTGGAGATGGGACAGTTGGGGGATGTTTGCAATCAGAAGAGCAGCAATTGCGCAGAAAATCAACACAATTCCACCGATAGAAGAATTTTTGAAAAAAGTATTGAAAATGTTCAGAAGTTCTTGCCGTCTGTCTCTTCGGATGTAATTGATAATCCCCATCGTATGGATAAAACTACTTTTTTGAATTTAATCTTGTGTAAAGACACAATTTATACAGGATTCTTGCTCCTACATTTGCGTCCCAGTCACTGTCAATGCCAGGGGAAACCTCGCACAAATCAAATCCGATAATCTTCTTGTTTGAAATGGCAAGCATATGCAGCAGATAGTCAATTTCCCGGAATCCGATTCCACCGGGAACAGGGGTGCCGGTACCCGGGCACAGCTCAGGAGAAAGTCCGTCGATATCAAAGCTTATATATACGTTAGCAGGTAAACTCGCAATAATATCCTCACACTGTTTCTTCCATGTTTTCCCCTCAAACTGATTTCTTTTGAGTTCCGTATCTGTAAAGCAGCGAATCCGTGGATCTGTATTTATAATATCCGCCTCCTGCTGGCAGAAGTCTCTTACGGCAACCTGAGTAAGCTGAGATATCTGAGGTATTTCGCTGAGGGCGTTGTACATTATTGAGGCATGAGAGTATGTGAAACCTTCGTATGCAACCCGCAGGTCTGCATGTGCATCAATATGCAATATTCCAAATTCTTCACATAGTCCGGAAACTGCTTTCATGTTTCCAAGAGGCACACTGTGGTCACCTCCTACAACACCTGTAATCCTGCCTGAATTTATCTGCTCTTTACATAAGGCAAATACATCTTTATTAAGCGATTCGCTTGCCTTGTTAACCTTATCCAGAAGCGGAGTCAGTTCTGCGTAATCGGTTCCCTTTTCAAGTTCGGCAATTACACTTTGGGCAATCTTACGATATTTCTTGTTGTCTTTTAATATTTGGATATTAACGGGAACTGTTCCTATCTTTGTTTCCCACGCATCAGGTACGAGCGGATCAAAAAGATCAACCTGCACAGACGCTTCAATAATAGATTCGGGGCCTTTATGAGTTCCGGGTCTGTATGAGGTTGTCACATCCCAGGGCACAGAAATAATGGCAATATCCGACTCCTCAAGACTGTTTGGAAGTGCAAAGTAGTTGCCGTTTGCAATTCCCGGTTCGTTGGGGTTAAAATTTGTCATAGTTATGCTCTTTTTCAGTTACATCGTCTAAAATTACTCTTTAGTGCCGCCAAATATTTAATATTAAATTTTGCGATGATAAAACTATTGAATAACTTAGGGGTACAAAGGTAAGATTTTTTGACAATTTTTTTAGGATAATTTTGGACACACAATAATTTATGCATACAACTTCTGAATTTCTGCACAGTCAACTTAAACAATTTTTTGGCTTCGATTCATTTAAGGGTCAGCAGGAAGAGGTTATAAAGCATCTTATAGACGGTAATGACTCTTTTGTCCTCATGCCAACCGGAGGGGGCAAGTCTCTGTGCTATCAGCTTCCCGCGCTGGTAATGCCAGGAGTTGCAATTATCATATCTCCCCTTATTGCACTTATGAAGAATCAGGTTGATGCAATCAGGGGATTTGTTGTTGAAAGAGACGGCATTGCCCATTTTTTGAATTCATCATTAAATAAAGCTCAGATACAGGAAGTTAAGGATGATCTTATGTCCGGCCAGACTAAATTGTTATATGTCGCTCCGGAGTCTCTCACAAAAGAGGAAAATATTGCTTTTTTAAAACAGCTCACAATATCTTTTTATGCAGTAGACGAAGCTCACTGTATATCTGAATGGGGTCACGATTTCCGCCCGGAATACAGGCGGATTTACCCGATTGTACAGGAGATTGGAAAAGCTCCCGTTATTGCACTCACAGCAACTGCAACACCCAAAGTACAGAACGATATCCAGAAAAACCTGGGAATGTCTGATGCGAGAGTATTCAAAACTTCATTCAACAGGGACAATCTCTATTATGAAATAAGAACCAAGGTTAATACGGAGAGAGAGATAATTAAATTCATCAAGGCTAATCAGGGTAAATCCGGCATCATTTACTGTCTCAGCAGAAAAAAGGTTGAGGAAGTGGCTCAGTTGCTTGTAGTAAATGGAATTAAGGCATTGCCATATCACGCAGGTCTTGATCCAACCACCAGGGCCTCAAATCAGGACAGTTTCCTTATGGAGGGGGTTGATGTTATTGTCGCAACTATTGCTTTCGGAATGGGAATTGACAAACCTGATGTCCGTTTTGTGATTCATTACGATATTCCTAAAAGTCTTGAGAGTTACTATCAGGAAACCGGGCGCTCCGGACGGGATGGAGGTGAAGGTCAGTGTATTGCGTTCTACTCTTACAAGGATATTCAAAAACTTGAAAAGTTTATGCAGGGAAAACCAATTTCAGAACAGGAGATTGGACGGCAGCTTCTCATGGAAACCGTATCGTATGCTGAGTCAAGCCTTTGCAGAAGAAAAGTTTTGCTTAACTATTTTGGGGAGGATTATAATATAGATAATTGCGGAAGCTGCGACAACTGTCTTTACCCGAAAAAACAGTTCGATGGAAAAGATGAAGTAGCACTCGTGCTGGAGCTTATCTCCACAATGAAAGAACAATTTAAGACGGAGCACCTTGCAAATATTATGGCGGGAGTGACTAATTCAATTATTAAATCGTACAACCATCATAAACTGGAGCTGTTCGGAATCGGGAAATCCAAGGGTATCAGGTTCTGGATGGCGGTAATAAGACAAGCGCTCATACATCACCTTCTTTTCAAGGATATTGAAAAATACGGATTAATTTCCTGTACCCCGGAAGGGCTTAAATTTCTTGAGAATCCATATACTATAATGTTAATTGAAGACAGAGAATTCGTAGAATCCGAAGACGACGACGAAACTTCCACTCCGGGTCACGCAAGGGCCTCAGGGGGTGGCGGAGATGAAGCTCTGTTGTCTTTGCTAAAGGATTTAAGACACTCTGTTTCAAAAAAATTAAATCTGCCGCCATTCGTTATATTCAGTGACCCGTCTCTTGATGATATGTCGCTGCTGTATCCTTTGACTATTGACGAGTTAAAGAATTGTCAGGGAGTGGGAGAGGGGAAAGCGAAAAAATTCGGGAAAGAGTTTGTTGAACTCATTGCAAAATATGTTTTGGAAAATGAGATAGACAGGCCAATGGACCTGGTTGTGAAATCGGTTGTAAACAAGTCTGCCATCAAAGTACATATTATTAACGGTATTGACAGAAAGCTTCCGCTTGAAGATATTGCTGAATCCAAGGGTATTGAGATGGAGGACATCCTCAATGAACTTGAGGCAATTGTAAATTCGGGCACAAAAATAAACATAGACTACTTTATCCGCCAGACAATTGACGATGATAAAGTGGATGAGATTTATCAATACTTCAGAACAGAGGCGGTTTCCGACTCGCTTAGGGAGGCAACGGAAGAACTAGGTAAAGGTTATACTGAAGACGAAATAAGGCTCGTGAGAATCAAATTTTTGTCCGAACTGGGGAATTAACCGCAGTGATAGTATCTTTCAACCAATTCTGCCATTTTTTCAGGATTGTTCCTGACTTCTTCACGAATATTTTTGTCGTCGTATGATTTCAGTTTGGAAATTATCCCGTCGATAAGGTGCTTGTCAAAAACTCCGTCCTTCTCGTATATAGCTCTTTTGGCCTCCAGTTCAACAGCCGATTCGTAGCAGGATGCCGGGAGTTGCTCAAGGGCATTTAACTGCCTCTCATTCTTTTTCTCATGTATGTTTACATCAACATAACACTTCGTAGCAACCTCAAGAGGGTTTTTCATTTCAAATCCTGTTCTAGCGGCAACAACAAGACCGGCGAGCATTTGATATATATCTGCCGAACCGTCCGGTGAGCGCATCTCTACAGTTTGTTTGTCTGCTCCTTCGTTATTGTCAGAAGGTTCGTTCGGGTTTGCAATTGATATCATATTTGTATTTCCGAGCCATCCCAGAGGAACGCGGACAAGTACGGAACGGTTTCTGTCTCCCCAGCAAATACTGGTTGGTGCCTCCTGGTGAGGTACAAGACGGAAATATGATGTAGGATTTGTATTTCCGAATGCAGTAAGGGAAGATGCACATTTCATATAGCCGGCAATGGCTGTTTTTGCGGTGTCGGATAATACACCGTCGTCTATCATTACAGATTTCCCGTCTTTCATCATCCTTGTATGAAAATGGAGGCCGCTGCCTGCTTTACCCACAGTAATCTTTGGCGCAAAAGTAACATCCAGTCCGTATTGATATGCAAGAGTGCGGATAATCCACTTTGCCATCACAAGCTGGTCCGCAGCAGTTTCAACAGGATTTACCAGAAATTCTATTTCGTTTTGTTCATATATTTTGCCGTCAAGTGTAAAATTACCAACCTCCGAATGTCCGTACTTTATCATTCCACCGGCCTGGGCAATCAGATTCATTGCATCGGTGCGGAAGTGTTCGAATTTTGTAAATGGTTGCGACTCATGATATCCTTTCTGGTCAACAGTAGGATATAGTCCATCAGCCCGGTCGATAACATAGAATTCCAGTTCCCCCATTGCCTCGAATTTGAGCCCTGTTGCCTTTGTAAATGAACGGCTGGCTTTTAAAAGGGTATATTCAGGAGCACTTTCAAGCGGAAGGCCCTCTTTTGTGAAATAGGAACAGAGCAGGCCAAGAGCCGGAATTTCCGAAAACGGATCTACATAGGCCGTTGAGTAACGCGGAACAATGTATAAATCACTGGAACCTGCTTCAATAAAGGGAAACAGGCTTGAACCGTCTACCCGCTCGCCGTATGAAAGAAGAGAATCAAGGTACTGAAGGCTGGTTATCGGGAAATTTAATGTTTTTAATCTTCCGTCGGCAGCAACATATCTGAAATTTAAAATCCGGATCTCCTTGTCAACAACAAATTTTATGATGTCTTTTTTATTGAAATCAAACGGGCGCTTATTAAGATGGGCAACCAACGGGTTGATATTATACTTTATGAATGAATCCATGAAATTGAAACTCTTTAAATGAATTTGGCTATAAATTGTTTGAAAAACGGACACAAATATATAAATTTTTAAGAAAATACTCTATTTTTCATATTTGCGCATCTTTTAGATTTTTAATAACTTTGCAAGCTTATGAAATGGAACAAAAAGGTATACATATTTTCGGCAATTACATTGATTGCGGCTATATCAGGTTTTTTTCTCCTGAAATATACATTACAAAATAAAAATAAAGGCGAAGAGGCACCTGCCAGAGTGCTCAAAAGCGTCTATGCCGTTCCTGTTGACGCAATTGCAGTATATGTTTTCGATGGTCCTCAGACAATTGAAACTTCCTATTACAATCAGAAGAACCTCTTCTCAAAATTTATTAACCGCAGTAATCCCCTTTATAAGTTTATCAATAAGCTCATTTTCCTGGCAAAAAGCGAGGCTTCATTTAAGGAGCTTGCAGCCTCCGATGCACTGACATCACTTCATTATTCTTCGAAAGGAGAAGTTTCCCTGCTTTTTTGCATGAATACCGGCGAGGGCAGCCTTGATAATTCACTTCTTATTGAACGTTTAAAGGGTGACTCCGAATCTGTAAATAAAAGAGTACTTGGAGGAGCAGATATTTACAGCGCAAAGGGACTTGATTTTACAATTTACAAAGGATACCTTATTGCTTCAACATCTCCCATACTTGTGGAATCTTCGGTGAGGCACCTCAATTCCGGTACGTCTATAATGGATAATCCGGATTTTGAAAAACTGACAAAGGAGAAAATATTAAATAAAACCCTGCTGTTTGTAAACCACCAAAACCTGGGCAAGTTGTTCTCCGGGCTTGCAGTGGGAAAATATCTGGGATATGCCGATTTTGCATCTAAATTTTCTGCATGGAGTGTAGTCGAGGGAGAATTTGAGGATAATCACTACCTTTTCAAAGGAGAGCTTGTTAACTTAAAAGGAGTAGGAAACTTTACCAGCAGTTTTGCTAATAAAATTGGCGGAGATTCCAGAGCTTATGAAATACTTCCGTTCAATACGTTCATCTCTGTCTCAATCCCTGTTGAAGATTTTGACGGTTACCTGCTTTCCTACAGAGGATACAGGGAGCTTAACAAGCGTCTTAACCCTGAAGCAAACGACAAGGGCAGGGAGTGGTTCCTTTCAAAATACCCTAAAGAAGTGGCGATAGCAGCCATCCCTTATGGCAGCAATTTTGAGTGGGTATCGCTTGTGCGCATGGAGGAACCTACCGGCTTTAAAAAGTTTTTTTCATCGATATTCAGTAAATCTTCTGCGGAATTAAAGGACTCAGTTTTAAAATTTGAGAACAAGGGAGTGCTTAAGGAAATTTTCGGTTCGATATTTGATAACTGCAGGGAAGAGAGTTTTTGCATAAAAGGACACTGGATGATAATCGGGCCTTCAGATTTAATGAAGGAGTTTGCAAAAGGGAAATTTTTAAACTTTACTATGGCAGATTTCGTTGACCAGACATCTGTTTCCGGTCGGCTGGACTTAAAAGAAAGTCCTTTAACTATAATGATGAACGCAACAAATTTGCAGGATTCTGTTGCTTCATTCTTCAAACCTCTTTTGAGGAAAGATGTGGAGAATGTTTTAAAGCAGGCCAATCTGGAGTTTGCTTCGTTCCGGCTTGTTCCTGAAGATGGCAAACTCAACTTTGAACTGCTCCTTTATGCTGAACAGCTGGACAAGCTGCCGGCACCTAAAGCAGTCGAGGGAGGAAAGCCTGCCGGATGGGAAAAAGACAGTATAGTAAAAATTCCTGTGGGGCCATTTGAAGTCAAGAATTTCAATAACGGAGAGATGGAATATCTTATTCAGTTCCCGAATTTTAAACTGCAGCTGGCGGATAAAGACAAGAAAGGTATATGGACCGTTCCATTTTCTACCCCTTTGAGAGGATATGTAGAACAAGTTGACATGTTTGGAAACGGGAAACTGCAAATGCTTTTTGCAAGCGGAAATCAGCTTTTCCTTCTTGACCGGCTAGGGAGGTTTGTGAATCCTTATCCTAAAAAAGTAAATGAACTTATTCTTTTGGGCCCAAAA
>JAGDMC010000179.1 GCA_017860395.1 Bacteroidota bacterium
TGCTCTTGGATTTTATCCTGTGACTCCCGGGGATGATATTTATGCTCTGGGCTCTCCTCTGTTCTCAAGTGTAACGGTTAATCTTGAAAATGGCGGAAAGTTTACAGTTAGTGCAAACGGGAACAGCAAAGAAAATTTGTACATTAATTCTATAACCCTTAATGGCAACCCTTACTCAAAATCTTATATTTCTCATAACGACATTATAAGCGGCAGCACTTTTAATATCAACATGAGTTCTTCGCCAAACTATAATTTTGCCGTTGCAAAAGCCGACAGGCCTCATTCTCTTATTACCGACACTCCTATTGTAATAAACCCGTGGTTCGAAATGGAGAACATTATTTTCAAAGACTCAATGCAACTTGAGATTAAGGCAGAGCCTCTCTGCCGGATTTATTATAATATTCAGGACAACACCGGTTCAAAGGGAGATTTCAATTTGTATACCGGCCCCCTGACAATTAAATCCAATTCGTTCATATACGCATATAGTATTAATGATAAAGGCGAGAAGAGTTTTATTGTAACAACTAATCTGAAAAAGGTAAATGCCGGATTAAAAATTAAAATATTGTCCCGCTACAATCCTCAATATAATGCAGGAGGAGATGAAGGGCTAATTGACGGAATACGCGGATTGTTAAATTTCAGGCTAGGCGGATGGCAGGGTTATCAGGATACTGATTTCACGGCAATTGTTGACCTGGGTTCGCCCACAGAGATAAGTTCAATTGGGGCAGGATTTCTGCAGGATGCAAAATCATGGATATGGATGCCAAAATATGCCGAGTATTCCATCTCTGCCGATGGAGTAAATTTTGATACTTTCGGAACTGTATATAATGGCATTGAGGAAAATGATCTGACTCTCCGTATCATGGATTTCGTTTTTACTCCGGATAGCAAAACGGGTAAAAAAGTGGCCCGATATATAAAGGTCTTTGCAAAGAACATCGGCACAATTCCCGCATGGCACGATGGTGCAGGCGGAGAAGGATTTATATTTATTGACGAAATATTTGTCAGGTAGACATAAACCCTATGAGACGACTATCACTTTGTGCGATTACTCTGTTTGTTTCTTTAATATGCTTTGGAGAAGTTCGTACGGAAAATATAAGCTCCGGATGGAAGTTCAGACAAATTCCCGGCAGAGAAAGCATTGCAAGTATAGCATCTGTGCCTGATCCTGATGGAGTATGGCTCGATGCCACAGTCCCCGGTACGGTTCATACGGACCTGCTTGCCGGCGGCAAGATAGGAGATCCTTATTTCAGAACAAACGAAAAGGGTTTGCAATGGATTGACAAGACAGACTGGGAGTATAAAACAAACTTTACAGTTTCCCGCGGGACTGCTTCAAACAAAAATATTATTCTGAGATTCGAGGGGTTAGATACATATGCAACAGTATTTCTTAACGGTATTAAGATTTTAAGTGCCGACAACATGTTCCGCATCTGGGAGAAGGATGTGAGAAAAATAATCCGTGTCGGAACGAATGAATTGGTTATACAATTTAAATCCCCAATAAGCGTTGGCCTGGAAAAACTAAAAACGCTGGGGTATTCATTGCCTGCATCAAACGATCAGTCGGAAAACGGAGAAGTTGGCGACAAAAGGGTGAGCGTATTCACCCGCAAGGCGGGATATCATTTTGGATGGGACTGGGGGCCCCGTCTTGTTACATCGGGCATCTGGAGGCCTGTAAAACTAATTTCCTGGAATGGTTTGCGCATTACCGATATGTTCGTTGAACAGAATGAGACTCTTATATCCAATGCGTCAAAAGGACAACCTGTAAAATTGACGGCGAAAGTCGAAACAGCAACGGATAAGACTAATGAGTATATCTGCAAAATCCTGGTAAATGACACAATCGTCTCTTCACAGGCAATGATTATCAGCGGCGGAACCAATACAACAAATATCGGTTTTGAAATCCGCAACCCCAGGATTTGGTGGCCAAATGGTCTTGGTTCACAACCTCTCTATAAAATTACCGTTGAAATCTCGGCCAATGGCCGTGTATACTCTTCAGAATCGAAAAATATCGGTCTGAGGACAATTAAACTCATTCGTGAGTCAGATGCATCAGGAGATGGAGAGAGTTTCTTTTTTGAGGTCAATGGCCGCTCTGTTTTCGCAAAAGGTGCTAACATAATTCCGGGAGATGTCTTTTTACCTTCAATAAATCCCGAAAAATATGAATTTGTTGTAAAGTCGGCAGCAGAGGCAAATATGAATATGCTTCGGGTTTGGGGTGGAGGAATATATGAAGAGGATATTTTTTACGATTTATGCGACAAGTACGGGATAATGGTGTGGCAGGATTTTATGTTTGCCTGTGCAATGTATCCCGGCGACAATGATTTTCTGGAGAATGTCCGGCTTGAAGCTGTTGAAAATGTCAAGAGATTGCGGAACCACCCTTCAGTTGCACTGTGGTGCGGAAATAACGAGATTGAAACGGCATGGGCAGAGTGGGATGAAAACAAGGGCTGGGGATGGAAAGAAGGGTACACTAAGCTGCAGCGTAGAACAATCTGGCATAGTTATGATACCCTTTTTCACAAAATCATCCCTTCTGTGGTAAAGGAGCTTACAAATGGTCAGCCTTACTGGCACTCATCCCCTTCCCGGGGATACGGACAGCTTGCAGGTTACAGCGGTAACAAGGGGGATGTTCATTACTGGGGCGTATGGCACGGCCGGGAACCTATTGAGGCATTTCGGGAATACAGGGCCCGCTTCATGAGTGAATACGGTTTTCAGTCGTTCCCTGAATTTATGAGTGTAAAGAAATATACTTTGCCTCAGGATTGGAACATTGAGTCTGAGGTTATGGCTTCCCATCAGCGAAGCGGAATAGGAAACCTTAGAATTCGCGAATATATGGAACAAAGTTATTCCGTTCCGGAGGATTTCGAGAAATTCCTGTATGTGGGCCAGCTGCTTCAGGCGGAAGCTATTAAGATTGCTATAGAGTCGCATAGAATTGATATGCCGTTTTGTCAGGGATCGCTTTACTGGCAACTTAACGACTGTTGGCCGGTTGCATCATGGTCCGGAATTGATTATTATCTCAAATGGAAAGCGATGCACTATTTTGCACGCGAAGCCTTCAAAAACAGGATAGTAGCATCTATTTATGACAAGGGAGTAATTTCTCTTTATGCCATTTCTGATATTGAAGATAGCCAAAAAGCCGTTCTTGAGATTAATCTGACAGACTTCTCCGGGAAAACATTATTGTCAAAATCTTTAATGGTTTCGATTCCATCTAACGGATCGGCATTGATTGCCTCCTTTACAAAGAACGAACTGGGTATCGAAGGGATGGAGGGGGAAGTGCTTCTGCATTCCCGTTTAGTTTGCAATGGAGAATTGATTGATGAAGATGTTGCATATTTTGTTGAACAAAAGAATCTTAAGCTTCCTGCAGCTGATGTTGAATTGTCTGTTATTGAGAATAACGGTGAGTTTGTTGTAACTGTTCATTCCGATAAGTTGTGCAAAAATCTTATGCTGGTTAGCGAAAACAATGATGAGAATTTTTCGGATAATTTTTTTGACCTGCTGCCCGGAAATACGAGGGCTGTCAAATGCAGGGCAAATGTAGGATTGAAGGAGTTTAAAGCGGGGCTGAGAGTGATTCTGTTATAAGGGATTACGAGGATCCATGCCTGTAAAAAGCACCTTTTTATGCATAGGAGTTTTAAAGACACAAAATCTTTCGGAAGGGTTATAAATATCCTAATAAATTGTATTTATGTAATATTAATCCAAAAACATTTAATAGCTTTACATAATACCAACAACTATAAATAGTTATGAAAAAAATTATTGTT
>JAGDMC010000180.1 GCA_017860395.1 Bacteroidota bacterium
AAATCATTTCATCCTGGAACAAAATAAATCCCCCTTTAGGGTTTAAAGTTCGAATATTCAACAATATATCAGATTTACAAAGTATTGATGTGGCTTTTTCTGTATATCTGAAAGACTCCGATAATGGAGAACCGTATACCGGTGACAGTTCGTCAGGATTAACTATAACATTAAACAACAGCTCCTTTACCGGTGGCTCGCCCGTTGTTGGCGATATTATTCCTACTCCCGAAATAGTGGGGAATTTTCATGGATTTCCTATTTATGCGACAAATTTAAGAGAGGTTGCAATAATTAACAAAACCGGTCTTGATGATTTTATCCCATGTTCCCGGGAAGATTTTATTAAGGCAAAAATTGCATTTGAAGAAGAGATTATTTTAGCTCAGAAAGAGATGCTTAAAGACCCGGAAATGAATAAAAGTGCAAAGACAGAGGCTGCTGAAATGGAAAGCAACATTAAGGAGATGGAGAAAGGGTATGAAACTTTGCTCGAAATTGACAAATCCGCTGCTGCAGAACTTAAAAAAGCAATTGATGAGATAAAGGCTGCCGTGAAAAAAGCAGCATCAGCTCCTGATGCAAATACTACGGGAGCTATGCTAATGGAAAAAGAATTAGGAGCAAACAGCGTTAAAATTCAGGCATTGAAATCCGAACTTGAAAAGATGTCTCCTGAAGAGAGGAAGCATCAAGCCTATTATATTGCTGATGCCAAATACCGGTTTGGCAACGAGTCCGGTCTGGCACCTGAGGAGATGAATAAATACGGAACACCTCTTTCAAGATTCAATCCTGAAGTTTTGAAGAGTATAACTTCATTAAGTATTCCGCAACTTCTTGTCGTTTCTTGGAACATTGGGAGTTCATCCACAGGAACTCCCCGGGGCTATAATGGAAACGGCAAAGGATATGAATTGGCAGACAAAATGATTGTCGAGCTCTCCGGAGATGAAGATATATGGAAACGAATTCTCTCTAAGTAAGTTCTTAAAATTAGCTATATTTGACATAAGTAATTATTTATCAAATATGGCTTTGAAAAAAATTATCCCTGCGACAATTTTCATTTTGTCTTCATTTTTGGCGTCCGGTCAAATTACTTCCGCTTCACTTTTGGCGGAATTGCCGGCTGTACCTCTCTCCGTCTGCTCTGCCGACAGCAGCATTATAAATGATTTTAATGATAAAATTGTCTTGATTAAAGGAAAAATCAAGGCTCAGATAAAAAAAATAAATTTTGATGCCGAAAACAGGGTTGTTGACATAACCACTTCAAGAGTTTTCTCCTCTTCTTCAAAAGCCGGCATATCCAAGGCAGAATTTGTACTTATTTCCAAAATGAGTCCGGACAGCAGAGAACAGTGGATGAGGGAGTATGCCTCCAAAAGCATAAAAAGCAAGTCAAAGCCTATAGTACTCAATCAGGATAACAAGAATGCTATAGCAAACCTTAAGGAGGAAAAGGAATTAATTGCAAAGACTGTAGAAAACTACTTTATCAGGCAAAAGCTCATCCTTAAGGAGATTGCCGAACTGGACTCCCTTGAAACAAAAAAACTCAAAGACACTACTGCTGCGGATTATTCCGGGAAGTCCGGATATTGCAGTGCCCTTTCTGCGGCACATCTGAGATACATTAAGCAATGCTTTAACGACATAACAGATCAGATACCTCTTTACATAAGGCTGAATGAAATCGAAAACGAACTCATAAAACGGGAGATTGATTATGAGAGGCTGGTCACTGACACAGATTTGTATGCTGTTAAGGCTGTAGATAAATACGCAGATATCCTAAGTAAAGCATATAAGTACCGGACAGCAAATTAATAATAAAATGAAAAAAATAATTCTGACAATCACTGCTCTTTTTTTCATCTTTGCCGCACAGTCGCAGCCAAAGCAACAACTTACCCAATTTGTAAACCCCTTTGTAGGGACTGATTTTCACGGGCACACTTTTCCGGGAGCCACCTACCCTTTCGGGATGGTTCAGCTTAGCCCGGACACCCGGTTGACCGGCTGGGACGGATGCTCGGGATATCACTATTCCGATTCGACTGTATATGGCTTCAGCCATACGCATCTCAGCGGAACAGGAGCATCAGATTACGGGGACATTCTCATTATGCCGGTATCAGGCTACTCACACTCCAAAATCTCAAATGAATTATATAAATCGTTATTCAGCCATAAAAGGGAGAAAGCCTCTCCCGGATATTATGAGGTATTTCTTGATAGCTATGGCATCCTTGCACAACTGACTACTGGAAAAAGAGTTGGAATGCACAAATATACTTTTAAGGATGGGGATTCTCCTCAGATTATTCTTGATTTGGTTCACCGTGATGCAGTTATTGACTCCAGAATTGAAATGGTAGATAATCGGACAATCCGCGGGTACAGGCAATCAAAAAGATGGGCTCAGGATCAGATAGTCTACTTCTATATTGAATTTTCCGAACCTGTTGCAAATGCAGGACTGTACAAGGACGATTCAGTTGCTGCAGATAAAATTATTCAGGGACAGAACTGTAAAGCTATCTTTACTTTTGGAAAACGAGGAAAGAATATTGTAGTTGCTAAAATAGGAATATCATCTGTTTCGGAAGAAAATGCCAGACTCAACCTTTATTCAGAAGTAAAGGCATGGGAGTTTGACAAGCTGAAAGAATCTGCAGAAAATGCATGGAACGACTACCTGAATAAAATTGAAGTTAAAACAGATAACCTGGAAAACAAAAAGGTCTTCTACACGGCACTTTACCACACCGCAATTTCCCCTAACATCTATTCGGATGTAAACGGAGAATACCGCGGGATGGACAGACAGATTCACAAGGCAACCGGGTACGACCAGTATACTGTATTCTCCCTGTGGGACACATACAGGGCTCTTCACCCCCTATTCACAATAATTGAGCAGAAGAGGACAGCCGATTTCATTAAATCATTCCTTGCGATTTACAGGGAAGCCGGCAAACTTCCAATCTGGGAACTTTCCGGAAATGAAACAGATTGCATGATTGGCTATCACTCTGTTTCTGTAATGTCAGATGCCCTTAAAAAGGGAATCAGCAATTTTGACACTCAATATGCTCTCGATGCCATGATTGCAAGTTCCAATAAAAAAGAGTATGGAATAGACATCTATACTCAAAACGGATACATCCCTGCAGAAAAGGAACACGAGTCGGTGTCAAAGACACTCGAATATGCATACGACGACTGGTGCATTGCCCGGTTTGCTCAAAAACTGGGAAAGACAGATATTTATAATGAATATATCAGAAGAGCACAGTATTACAAAAACAACTTTGATTTTTCCACCGGTTTCATGCGTCCTAAAATATTTGGAAAGTGGCTGGAACCGTTCTCTCCTTCCGAAGTGAATGTCCATTTTACTGAGGCAAATTCATGGCAATACAGTTTTTATGTACCTCAGGATATTGAAACACATATAAAAATGGTTGGCGGCGATGAGGCGTACAGTAAAAAACTGGACGAACTTTTCTCTGCTTCAAATAAAACAACAGGCCGCACTCAGGTGGACATTACAGGCCTCATAGGCCAGTATGCCCACGGTAACGAACCGAGCCACCATACTGCGTATCTTTATAACTATACCGGCAAACCATGGAAGAGTCAGGAGATGGTAAGACAAATCATGACCACTCTTTACAGTTCTGCTCCTGACGGACTTTGCGGAAACGACGATTGTGGCCAGATGTCTGCATGGTATGTGCTAAGTGCTCTTGGATTTTATCCTGTGACTCCCGGGGATGATATTTATGCTCTGGGCTCTCCTCTGTTCTCAAGTGTAACGGTTAATCTTGAAAATGGCGGAAA
>JAGDMC010000181.1 GCA_017860395.1 Bacteroidota bacterium
GTATTGAGAAGTCTTTTAACGACATATGGAAAGTTGAAGATAAACGGTCGTTTGGCAAAAGGGCGCTTTACTATCCTCTCCTTTTACTGGTTTCGCCTTTGATTATTTCGATTTTTATGTCTTTGGGCCTTATATACTCCAACGCGCTCAAATCAGTAGGACTTCAGATTGACCGGTTCATTCCCGTCACGTCTATTTTTACATGGCTCACATTTTACGGAGTTGTTGTAATGGTGTTTACGCTTATGTACTACTTTATCCCGAATATTAAGGTTAAATTTGCTGCAGCATTCAACTCTTCGCTTATTATATCATTTGCATTTGTAGTTGTTCAGTTTTTATATCTTGAAACACAGCTGATGGTTTCCGGTTTGAATGCTGTTTATGGGGTGTTTGCGGCAATACCGCTTTTTCTGGTATGGATGAACATCTGCTGGACTCTTATACTGTTTGGTGCAGAATTATCGCACGCATATCAGAATGTAGACAGATATAAGATAAACAATGTATAACTAATAAAACAATGTTTACTGAAAAGGATACAGAACTTATAGATAAAGAATTTGAAGAGCTAAGGCTTGCAAGTCTCAAAAGATGTGCAAACCAGACAGAGTACGAAACCGTACTTAAAGCTTTCGAATTTGCACGCGCTGCCCACAATGGCGTCAGAAGGCGATCGGGCGAGCCATATATCCTTCACCCCATTTCAGTTGCCAAAATTGTTGTTCAGGAAATCGGCCTTGGATACAAGTCTATTGTGGCTGCTCTGATGCATGACGTCGTTGAAGATACCGAATATAACATAGAAGACATAGAAAGGCTTTTCGGAGCCAAGATTGCCTCTCTGGTGGACGGTTTAACAAAAATCAAGAGTGCATTTGACAGTTCATCAAGCAGCCAGGCAGAAAATTTTAAGAGAATACTGCTCACCCTCAATGACGATGTGAGAGTAATACTCATTAAACTTGCCGACAGACTTCACAATATGCGCACTATAGAATTTATGCCCGAACATAAAAGGGCAAAAATTTTAAGTGAAACGATGTACATATTTATTCCGCTTGCGCACCGGCTTGGTTTATACAGCATTAAGTCCGAACTTGAAAATATCTGGCTGATGCATACTCTTCCTTCCGAGTACGATGAGATTCAGGCCAAGATATCACAAACAGTGGTTGAAAGAGGATGCGCCATCGACCTCTTCATGGAACCAATTGTTGAGAGCCTTAAACAAAGCGGTTTCAAGTTTACTGTGTCAAAGAGAACCAAGACCCCCTACTCCATCTGGAGAAAAATGAATGCGAAAGGGATTCCTTTTGAACAGATATACGACCTGTATGCAGTAAGAATAGTGTTTGAGCCAAAAGAGGATCAGCCGGAAAGAGTACAGTGCTGGCATATCTATTCACTCATTACAGAACTTTATCTTTCAAAAACAGACAGGATACGGGACTGGGTAAGTACCCCCAAGATAAACGGATATGAAGCCCTCCACTGCACAGTAATGGGGCCGCAGGGAAACTGGATTGAAGTTCAGATCCGGACAAAGAGGATGGACGAACTTGCAGAAAGAGGCGTTGCAGCACACTGGACTTATAAAGGGACATCTCCAAGCGAAACCGAGATGGACAAATGGCTCAATATGGTAAGGGAAGTACTTGAAAATCCGGATGTGAATGCACTTGAATTTTTGGATAAGTTCCATACCGGGCTTCTTGCTTCCGAAATTTACGTTTTCACTCCCAAAGGAGAATCACGGGCATTGCCCAAGGGTTCGACGGCACTCGATTTTGCCTACTCAATCCATACCGAAGTCGGAAATAAATCAATAGCAGCCAAGGCAAATTATAAACTGGTTCCTCTCACATATGAACTAAGAAACGGAGACCAAATCGAAATTATTACTGCTGAATCACAAAAGCCTCAGAGAGAGTGGCTTGATTTTATAAAAACCCCTAAAGCCAAAGCGATTATTCTTGAAGCTTTAAAATCCGAGATAAAAGATTCTCAAAAAAGAGGTCAGACAATTCTTGATGAAAAGCTCAGGGCGCTTGGCATAAAACCTCAATCAAGGGTGTACAAGAAACTCTCGGAAAGCTACAAACTAAACAACAGAGAGGAGCTCTTTAGCAAAATAGGTGCAGATCTGCTTGATTTAAACGACCTGTCCAAGGTCTTAAAGAAAAATTCAAGTAATAAAATTGTCAGATACTGGAATCTGCAGTTTTCAAGAATCACCGGCAGTGAAAGCGAACACGAATGGGACTGGGAAGGAGATGAAAAAATCAGCGATGATAAAGATTCGGAATCCGATGAGGTAAAAAAAGACAAACCAAGCAAGATTGATATTAAGAAAGATTTCCTTCTGAGGGAAAATCCGCTTGACAAGACACTCTCCTATCAGGTAGCTCTCTGCTGCAGGCCTATTCCGGGAGACAAGGTAATAGGGTTTATAAATGACAATGATGAGGTCATCGTTCATAAAAACAGTTGTCCGGAGGCAATATTGCTTGCTTCAAGAGACGGTGAAAGGATTGTAAAGGCCAAATGGAGCAAACATACGGTTCCGTCATTCCTCGCCAGAATAACGATGAGAGGCATCGACCGTCTGGGCATACTGAATGAACTTACACAATACATTACACTTGTATTAAGTGTTAATATCAGAAAAATATTCATAGAAACTCATGACGGAATCTTTGAAGGATACATTGATCTTTATGTACACAGCACCGAGGACCTGGACAAGCTTATTAAGCAAATGTCTGTCGTAAAAGGAGTAATGAGCGTTGTGAGAACAGAAATTAAAGAAAATTAATTAAGAATGAACAAACAAAGAAGCGGGATTATTGCTGCAATTCTCTTTTCTGCTATATATTTTGCAAATTCCTGTGCGAATACCACTGCCCCTCCTTCGGGTGGGCTCAAAGACACTCTTGCTCCTGTTTTACTGAGTGTTATGCCAGATTCAAATACAATCAAATTCCCCACGCAAAAAGCTAAAATCGAATTAAAATTTAACGAGTTTGTTGTTTTAAAAGAGCCCGAGAAAAATATTCTCCTTTCACCGCCTCTAAAGAAAAGAGTTGAAGCAAAGGTGAGAGGAAAAAGCGTAATTGTTGAATTTCCGGCAAAATTGGATTCAGCAACCACTTATACACTTTATTTTGGAAATTCTATTGAAGATAATAATGAAGGAAATAAGTTCCCCGGATACAGATATTCGTTTTCGACAGGAGAATATATTGATTCAATGCTCGTTACCGGGCTCATAGTGGATGCCGCCACACTTCTTCCGGTCCCTGGAGCTTTGGTTGCTTTTTATGCGGACCATTCAGACAGCGCCCTTTATAAAAAGCTTCCTGCTTCACTTACCAGAAGTGATCAATGGGGATTTTTTCTTGCAACAAACCTTAAGCCGGTCCCATACAGATTGTTTGCATATACAGACAAAAATTCCAACAATACATACGATCCGGAAAATGAGAAAGTGGCTTTTTTGGATACTCTTTTCACTCCGGGAATTGTCATGAAAAAGGGAATTGAGGAGCTTAAGTATACAGACATGAAAGACACAAGTGCATCTCTTTCAAGGAAACATCAGCTTCAGATGTATATTTTCCGGGAGGAGGGCCGCAGACAACTGGTCAGGACATACGAGAGGCCTTCTGAAAGGATGGTATTTGTTAAGTTTAATGCTCCGGAAGTATCTATTGATTCTCTGGGATTTGAAGGCATTGATTCGTCAAGTGTCCTAAAACAGTTTAATATTAAGCATGACAGCCTTGTCATGTGGATAACTGAAAAAACGCCAAAGGTACCGGATTCATTGTTTCTCAATATTA
>JAGDMC010000034.1 GCA_017860395.1 Bacteroidota bacterium
TTTGAACTCTTTAAGAGAACGTGCCTCCAGATACATGATTTTAAGTGAGTTTTCTGCTCCTTTTGACAGATTTAATTTATCTGCCTGTTCAAATGGAACTACATCTCCTACTTTAAGCTGCTGTTCAATCTTTGTTTTAAGCGACTTATAGTCAATCCCAAAGTTGATAAGAGCTTCAAATGCAGAGTTGTCCTGATGTCTTAATATTCCAAGTATGAGATGGTCCGTACCGATGGTGTAACTACCCATCCTCATTGCCTCTTCTCTGCTGTAAGAGATAATTTCGTTAAGCTCGTTTGATAATTGAAGGTTCATTCTGTTAATTAAAATAATGTGCGAATTTACTCAATTTAGACAAATAGAATTTCAATTTGTTCAATCTATTTTTTATTCGTATTTTAGCGTCTCTTTTTTAAAAACGGAAAGTTACAAATAAAATGATGCAAGAAGCTGAAAATAAAGCTAGAATAATCAGAATTAACATTGAGGACGAAATGAAAAGTGCATACATCGACTATTCGATGTCTGTAATTGTGTCCCGTGCCTTACCAGATGTTAGAGATGGTCTTAAACCTGTGCACAGAAGGGTTTTATACGGAATGTCAGAACTAGGGCTCACCGCTGGAGCCTCTTTCAAGAAATCTGCCCGTATTGTGGGTGAGGTACTTGGTAAATACCACCCTCATGGTGATTCAAGCGTATATGAAGCAATGGTGAGAATGGCCCAGGAGTGGAGTCTCCGCTATATGCTTGTTGACGGACAGGGCAACTTTGGATCCATTGACGGTGACTCGGCTGCAGCGATGCGATATACCGAGGCGCGTTTCAGGAAAATTGCAGAAGATGTTTTGGCCGACCTTGACAAAAATACAGTTGATTTTCGTCCAAACTTCGACGATTCTCTTCAGGAGCCAACTGTTCTTCCTGCGAAAGCTCCCCTTTTGCTTCTAAACGGAGCATCGGGAATTGCCGTGGGAATGGCGACAAACATGCCTCCTCACAACCTTACAGAGGTTGTTGATGCAATTTGTTGCTATATAGACAATAATGAAATAACTATTGAAGAACTTCTTCAGCATATTAAGGGTCCGGATTTTCCTACAGGCGGAACGATACTTGGAATACAGGGTATTAAAGATGCTTTTGAAACAGGAAGAGGACGGATTGTTGTAAGAGCCCAGACAGATATTGAAGTAAACGACAGCGGAAGAGAAACCATTGTTGTTACTGAGATTCCCTATATGGTAAATAAAAGGGAGTTAATTGAAAAAATTGCAGAGCTGGTAGAAGAGAAAAAAGTCGAAGGTATTGCATACATTAATGACGAGAGCGACCGTAACGGTATGCGCATTGTCATTAAACTTAAAATCGGAACTGTTGCAAATGTGGTTTTGAATACTTTATATAAGTATACGCAACTGCAATCAAGTTTCTCGGTTAATAATATTGCACTTGTGGATGGACGTCCGCGTCTGCTGAATTTAAAACAGCTTATCAAATATTTTGTACGCCACCGTCACGATGTTGTCCTCAGAAGAGCACGGTTTGAGCTTGAACAGGCAGAGAAACGTGCACATATTCTGGAAGCACTTCTTATTGCCCTTGATTTTATAGATGAAGTTATTGCAATAATAAGAGGCTCTAAAACAGTTGACGAAGCCAAATCGAATTTAATGACAAGGTTCTCTTTCAGCGAAATTCAGGCAGGTGCAATTGTTGAAATGAGATTAAGACAACTCACCGGGCTTGAAAGAGCTAAGCTTCAGGCTGAGTATGATGAGCTAATGAAATTAATTGCACACCTGAATGAAATTCTTTCCGATTTAGTTCTTCAGATGAAAATCATTAAGGATGAGCTTATCGAGTTGAGAGAAAAATATGGAGATAACAGAAGAACAAAAATAGAACTTACTGCAGAAGATTTCAATCCTGAAGATTTCTATCCGGACGAAGATGTAGTTATAACCATTTCTCACCTGGGATATATTAAAAGAACCCCTCTTGCAGAGTACCGCATCCAGAACAGGGGAGGAGTGGGAGCCAAGGGAAGTACTACCAGAGACGAAGACTTCATTCAGCACATATATGTTGCCAACATGCACAGTACAATGCTATTCTTTACTCTTAAAGGCAGATGTTTCTGGCTCAAGGTATATGAAATACCGGAAGGTTCAAAAGCTTCGAAGGGAAGAGCAATTCAGAATGTTCTGAATATCGGACCGGACGATAAAGTATGTGCATACATTAATGTTAAAAATCTTAATGACGAGGATTATATAAATAACAACTTTATTGTTCTTGCAACGAAGAAAGGAACAGTAAAGAAGACTTCTCTTGAAGCTTATTCCCGTCCAAGAGTAAACGGCGTTAATGCAATTACAATCCGCGAAAACGATGAACTTTTGGAAGCTGTTCTCACAAACGGAAACAGCGAAATCCTTCTTGCAGCAAGAAATGGCAAGTGTGTACGATTTAATGAAAAAGACGTAAGAGCCATTGGAAGAACAGCTTCAGGTGTTCGTGGGATAAACATTGGTGACGATGACGAAGTAATTGGTATGATTTGTGTAGACTACCAGACAGAGGATATGGAAAGCAAACACATTCTTGTTGTAAGCGAGAATGGATACGGTAAAAGATCCAACCTTGACGATTACAGAGTTACAAACAGGGGAGCCAAAGGTGTAAAAACAATAAATATCACCGAAAAAACCGGTTCTCTTATAGCAATTAAGGATGTTACAAACGAAAATGACCTGATGATTATTAATAAATCCGGTATTACAATAAGGGTAGCAGCATCCGATATAAGAGTTGTAGGACGAGCCACTCAGGGAGTAAGACTTATTAACATCAGAGAAGGAGATATGATAGCCGCTGTTTGCAGAGTTAATAAAAGCGAGGAAAAACCTGTTGAAGGCGAAGAATTATAATTCACAAACCAATAAATAAAAGGATAATCTAAAATTTTGAAAATTCAATGAAAAAATTATTATTTGCCCTATCACTTATTTTAACAATTCAACTAGGCGCCCAAACAAAAGAGGCTGCTGATGCACTTAAGGAGATTGCTAAAGCACAAAGCGATACACAAAATCCTAAAAAGGCAGAGAGTCCTGCTACATGGATAAGGATGTCTGATGCCTATGTTGGCGTATTTGATGCCCCTATTAAATCTGTATGGGCCGGAGCTTCACAGACTGAGCTCAAAGTTGTTTTAAAGGATCAGCGAATCATAAGTTCTGAATCAAGAACTCTTAACGGAGAAACCTTTACTGTAGATACATACTACGATAAAGATCTTTATTATTTTCCGGACGGTAAACTTGCTGCATGGGTTGTTACTAAACCTTACATGAAAGGCGATCTTTTGAAGGAAGGTACTGATGCTCTCGTAAAAGCAGAAGGATTTGCAAAAGGTTCAAAAGACAAAGATTTGCTTGAAAGATTTCTTGCTCTGAAGACCCGTTATGTAAACGAAGCTGTAAACTTTTATACACTTGGCGACTTTAAGAAAGCATCTGAAAATTTTGAAGCTGCTGTTAAAATCAGCCAGAACAAAATTGTGAACGCTCCTGATACTGTAATGATTTACAATGTTGGTTTTACTGCGAATCTTGTAGGAGAAACCGATAAAGCGATTACTTATTTCAAAATGGCACTTGCCAGCAATTATGATGCAAAAGGCGAACTTTATTCAAGACTGGCCGAGGCTTATAAAGCAAATAAGGAAATTGACAAAGCAAAGGAAACTCTTGGTACAGGTTTTAAGAAATACCCTACCAACCAAAGTATTCTTGTCTCTTTGATTAACCTTTACCTTGAAACCAACGACGACACAAATAAGGTTTTGGAACTCATTAAACAAGCTCAGGCAAACGAACCTCAGAATGCTTCATTGTATTATGCCGAAGGTAATGTTTGGAAGAAGCTTAACAATATGGAGAAAGCCATTGAGTGCTACAAAAAGTCAGTAGAAACTGATCCTAATTATGTTTTTGGATCATTTGCAATCGGATCAACATATTATGACAAAGCTGTTGAAATCCAATCAAAAGCTTCAGAAGAAGTGGATGACAAAAAGTATGAAGCGATGGTTAAACAACTTGAAATATACCTTGAAACAGCAATCGCTCCATTTGAAAAATGTTATGAAGTATCAACAGACAAAGAAATTAAGGCTGTTGTTGCCGAATATCTTAAAAACATCTATTTCCGTTTCCGTGAAAAAGGAGATACATTCAAAGCAGGTTTTGAAAAGTATAATGCAATATACGAGTCGTCAAAACAGCAGTAATTTGTCAGTTTTAACGATTTAAATAAAGAGAGAGCCACAGAAATGCGGCTCTTTTTTTTAGTCAATTTTGTCTGTAAGCTTTTGAACCAGCTTGAAGTGTGAAAAGAATTCCCTTGCAAATACCCGAATAACGGTATAAGCAGGAATAGCAACAAGCATTCCGATAACTCCGCCTATACTGCCTGCCATGAGAATGACAATGAATATTTCCAGAGGATGGGCCTGTACACTGTTTGAATATATATATGGCTGAAACAGAAATATGTCAATCATGTGGGTGATAAAGAATATTAGTCCCAGCGTTAATATGAGCATCCCTAAATTCGGATCGTGAAGGCCCAATTGTGCGAGCGACATAATCACTCCGAAAATGCCCCCAATCCATGGTCCGATGTATGGAATCACATTAAGAATACCTGTTACCAGGCCAAGAACTATTGCAAGCGAAAAATCCACACCACAAATAAAATGCAGCCCAAGCCCGTTTAGAATCGTAATAAGAACTGTTTCTATCGAGATACCTATAAAATATCTTGCAAGCAGGTTATAGATTGAATCAAGGGCTCTCTTTACATTGCCCTCGAACTTATCCGGAAAAAGGGCCAGAACCATGTTGGAAAACATATCCTGCTCTTTTATGAAAAAGAATGTGATAAATGAAACTACAAATATTCCTATCGCAAAATCAAATATAAACGATGTAATGGATGTCAGGAAATTGGAAATTGTGGATGCATTTACAAGCTTTTGAACCTCTCCGACAACTATATTTTCAATTTTAAAACCCGGATCCATGCTTGGAAACGTTTTCAGGATAAAGTTGTTAAGATTTGCAAGTGGCACGGATATCTTTTCATTTATATTTCCAAGATCCAAAGTGTCTATTGTAGATATTAGCTGTCCGGCCAAGGGGGTTATAAACATGAAAAACCCGATAAAAATAGCAAGAATCGAAGCTAATGTAATAGTTGCTGCAATGTTTTTGGGAATTTTGATTCCTTTTATCCTGATACGGGTGAGGTAATTCATAAAAGGCTTGCCAATAAGAGATAAAACGGCAGAAATGAGGATATAGATAACCAAATCGCTGAAGAACCAAGCAAGAAAGATTACTATTATTGCTATTACAGCTCCTATAATATATTTGGCAAGTTGATTCATTACACAGTTCTTTGAAACTCAAAAGTAATAATTTTTTGTAAGTTTGTGCCAATATATAACTATTTATAATGAAAAGGCTTTATTCTTTATTCCTTCTTTTTACTCTTATTTCAACATCTCTAATTGCCGACGAAGGCATGTGGCTTCCCTCTCTTATCAAAGACAAGATAGCCGATATGCAAAAAAACGGATTCAAACTCACAGCAGAAGATATTTACAGCATTAACCAGGCCTCTTTAAAAGATGCAATTGTCCAGTTTGGAGGCGGTTGCACCGGAGAACTTATTTCAGACAATGGACTGCTCATTACAAATCATCACTGCGGGTTTGGTCAGATTCAGGAACATAGTTCCGTTGAACACGATTACCTTAAAGACGGATTCTGGGCAATGTCGTTAAATGAAGAGTTGCCAAACAAAGGGTTGTCCGTAAAATTCCTTGTAAGAATGGAAGATGTTACTGATAAGATATTGAGTGGATATAAGCAGGGAATGACGGAAAACGAAAGAGCCGAAATTGTAAAGGCAAATTCTGCATCGGTTATAGCTGCCGCAAAGCAAAACAATAATTACGAGGCAAGGGTAGAGGCACTGTATTACGGAAATCAGTATTTCCTGTTTGTCTATGAAACGTATACCGACGTTCGCCTTGTTGGGGCGCCTCCTTCATCGATTGGTAAATTTGGAGGTGATACAGACAACTGGATGTGGCCAAGACATACCGGAGATTTTTCAATTTTCCGTATATATGCAGGAAAAGACAACAAGCCTGCTGCTTATTCAAAAGAGAATATCCCCTACAAGCCTAAAAAGTTTTTTTCCATTTCTCTTAATGGGGTTAAAGAAGGAGACTTCACCCTGGTTTATGGCTATCCAGGAAGAACGCAGGAGTATCTGATGAGCGATGCCGTAAAATATATTGCAGGTATATCGAACCCGAATAAAATCAATTTACGCACAATGAGGCTGGATATCCAAAAAGAGGAAATGTCCAAAAGTGCAGAAATCAGAATTAAGTATGCGTCCAAAAATGCATCTGTTGCTAATTCATGGAAGAAATGGCAGGGAGAAGCTAAAGGAATTGTAAGATTAAATACTGTAAATGATAAGATTGAATTTGAAAAAGCATTTTCCGTTTGGGCAAAGGATAAACCGGAATACTCCAATTTAATAAACGAAATTTCCGCCATTTACAAAAAGCTGGAGCCATTTGCATTTGTAAACGACTACCAGTCAGAGGCAATTAATGCAAATGAGATTATTAAATTTGCAGGTACAGTATATTCTGCAGCTTTAAAAAATTCTAAAATGTCTCCTGAAATAAGTGCGGAAAATATATCGGCAATAATGGAAGATTTTTATAAAGATTACTATATGCCGATAGATAAAAAATCTTTTGTAGCAATAGTGGGAGAGTATTATAAAAATGTTCCGGCTAAGTATCAGCCTAAATATTTTACAGATAAAATGTCAGAATATAAAACTGTTGATTCTTTTGCAACCTATATTTTTGACAATTCTATTTTCTCATCGAAAGAGAAAGCCCTCCGGTTCGTTTCGGATGGTGTTACCCCGGGTAAGTTTGACAATGACCCGGCAGTTGTTATGTATAAAGAGTTCAACGATTATTTTACGAATAGCGTAAAACCTGTATATGACGGACTTAACAATAATTTAAATTTACTGTACCGTACATATATGAGAGGACAGATGGAGTTTAGGAAAGATAAAACATTCTATCCCGATGCAAATTCTACTTTGCGCATAACATACGGAAAAGTAAAAGGTTATGTTCCTTTGGACGGTGTTTATTTTAAACACTCATCAACTCTCGAAGGCATCATGCAAAAAGACAACCCTCAGATATATGATTACAACATCCCTCAAAAACTTAGAGATTTGTATGCAGGAAAAGACTTTGGCAGATGGGCCGTTAATGGCACTGTTCCTGTCTGTTTTATTGCAACAAACCATACTTCCGGGGGGAATTCCGGTAGTCCGGTACTTAATGGAAAAGGGGAGCTTATAGGCCTTAATTTTGACAGGGTGTGGGAAGGAACAATGAGTGATGTTGCATATGATCCCGATATGTGCAGAAACATTTCCCTTGACATCCGCTATGTCTTGTTTGTGATTGACAAACTGGCCGGAGCGCAGCGTCTTATTGACGAAATGAAACTTGTTAAATAGCAACTGAATTAAGTTACTCAAACTCAGAGATAATAAACTAATAAGAGGATGCATGATTATTCATGCATCCTCTTATTATTATTGCAGTTATATCTGATTTTACTCCTCTACCTCTCTTACAGGTCTGTCATTAGCTATAGCCACATTAATTGTGCGGCCCATGTGATCGGAACCGTTAAGAGCTGCAATGGCTGCATTTCCCTCTTGTTCGTTAGGCATTTCAACGAAACCATACCCTTTTGAACGACGGGTTTCGCGATTAAAAATAATTCTGGCAGAAATAACTTCGCCATAAGGTGCAAAAAGTTCGGCTAGATCTTCTTTCTTAGCGCGGAAACTAAGGCTTGAAACGAAAATGTTCATATGAACGGTAATGAATAAGGTTAAGTAATTGGTTATTTTTCGTAACAAAGTTAATTAAAAATCTTAAACACCAAAATTTTACAGGTTTATTTTAGCTTATCCGCCGTAACTTGTTCCGTCGAAACAATGGGTACAGATTGACTCCTTCGGAAGACCTACGGCATTTACCAAATCTTCGACACTGTTAAAGCACAGACTCGAAAGTTTAAGGTCATTCTTAATATAATCAACCATCTCGCGATATTCAGCAGTATTTGAATCGGAATATTTCTCAAGGTTTTTATTATGAACCCCCTCTTTTTCCAGAATAAACCTTCTGGTAATCAGTTCAAGAGGAGATCTTGAAGCAGAAAAGTTTATAAATTCGCAAGGATAAACCAAAGGCGGACAACTGATTCGGATATGTACCTCTTTTGCTCCGAAACCTAAAAGAGTTTTTGCATTGTCCTTCAATTGAGTACCCCTTACAATAGAATCGTCGCAAAAGGCAATTTTTTTCTCTCTGATAAGGCTTTTGTTCGGAATTAATTTCATTTTTGCTACAAGGTTCCGAATAGATTGATCCGATGGCATGAAACTTCTTGGCCACGTTGGAGTATACTTCACAATTGCGCAGCGATAAGGGATTCTTTTTCCACTTGCAAATCCGATTGCCATACAGGTGCCGGAATCTGGAATGGCCGAAGATACATCCAGGTCTGTTGTGTCTTTTGAACCAAGAGCGTGACCGAGTGAAAAGCGAACATCATCGACATTGATTTTTTCATAAATACTTGTAGGGTATCCGTAATAGACCCAAAGAAAAGAGCATATCTGAAGCTTTTTCCCGGGAGGAATGAGCTGAGTATATCCCTCTGCTGTAATTAATACCACTTCTCCGGGCCCGATATAGTATTCCTCTTCAAATCCGAGGTTAGAGAAACTGCAGGTTTCTGATGCTACTGCATAGGAACCGTCTTTTTTCCCGATAACGAGCGGTGTTCTTCCAAATTTATCCCTTGAAGCAATAATTCCATCCTTGTTTAGCAATAAAAAAGTACAGGATCCTTTGATTTTATCCTGTGCAATTTTTACTCCTTCGGTATAATCTTTACCATCCGTAATAAGAAGGGCAGTTAGTTCTGTTGGGTTTGTAGAGCCGGAGCTAAGTTCCGTAAAGTTTTTTCCGTTAGCCAGAATTTCCTGCTCCAACTGAGGTATATTATTGATTTTACCTACAGTAGAAATGGCAAATTTGCCAAGATGCGAATTAATAATAATTGGCTGGGCATCTGTATCGCTTATTACTCCTATCCCGGACAATCCGTCAAACTTGTGAAGATCTTCCTCAAATTTTGTTCTGAAGTGAGAATTCTCGAGATTGTGAATTGCTCTTGAAAAATTACCGCTTAAATTCCATGTAACCATTCCGCCTCTTCTGGTGCCGAGGTGAGAATGATAATCTGTTCCGTAAAAGAGATCGGTAATGCATTTTTGCTTTGAAATAACTCCGAATAGACCGCCCATTGAATTGAATTTTATAAGACGGTCACAAAAGTATGTAAATTTAAGATTAACTTAGCTTAATTTTTTGAACAAAATTTCAACATGAACATTATCTATCTGATTATACACATTTTATTTGCCCTGGGGATGTTTATATCTCTCAAAATTATAAATATCAAGGGATTAAATAAATTTCTGGCAATAACTATCAATTATATTATTGCTCTGATATTCACTCTGATAACATATAAATATCCTATTTCAACCATTACAGATTACTATAGCACAAATCTTATACTCGCGTCTTTATGGGTTGGCATTCTGTTTATAGTAAGTTTTATACTGATGATTTTTTCTACAGAACGGGCGGGTATCGGACTCACAACAGCACTCAATAAAATGGCCGTAGTAATTCCTGTTTCTGTAGGTATTGTGTATTTGGGTCAACACGATAATATTCCATTTAAACTTGTTGGAATTGCTTTGGCGCTCGCATCTTTTGTCCTTATTCTTTATAAGAAAGAGACGGAGAAGAAAAAGTTGTCGGCTCTTTTACTGCCTCTATCGGTTTTTCTTGTATCCGGTCTGATTGATACCTCTATGGAATTGACAAACACTATTTTAATAACACAAAAATTTGAAATAGAATTGTTTTTGATGGGTATTTTCGCTACAGCTTCGATTATTGGTATAGTTACTATTGTTTTGGATAAACTTTGGATTAAGACAAAAGAGAAATTTTCATACAACACTATACTTTGGGGGGCAATTATGGGTATATTCAATTTCCTCGTA
>JAGDMC010000182.1 GCA_017860395.1 Bacteroidota bacterium
ATTAGCTGGGCTTACTACACGAATCTGAGACTTATGCTTCGTCCATTTCTCGGACAAAGGCCCCTCAGGGATTTTTGAAATAAGTTTTTCGGACATTTTTAACGGTATTAAAAAAAGTGCACAAACGTAGACATTTTGGCCAAGATAAACAAAGAATACTCCTAATTTCGTATATTTACCCGATGATAAAAATGTAGCATTACAATAATATTTATAACCCCATCATACACATGAAAAAAACTCTTTTATCACTAATCACGGTACTATTGACGGGCCTGTCGCTCTATTCACAGGTGTCAATTATTCCAAAACCCAATTCTGTAATAACAGGGGAGGGGGCTTTTGTTTTGGACAGAGGCACAACAATCACTGCTAACTACAAAAACCAGTCGGACCTTAATTATCTAAAAGAAAAATTAGTAAAAGCAACGGGATTCCAATTTACAGTTACAAATAATTTACAGCCAAAAAATTATATTTATCTCGATATGTCTGCCGGTTATCAGATTCCGGACGAAGGTTATATTCTTACAGTATCTGCAGATGCCATTACAATTAAAGCCTCTGCTTCTTCCGGAATATTTTACGGCATACAGTCTCTTCTTCAGCTCCTTCCGCCAACAGTTTACTCCGGAAGAGCAACCGGACACGAAATATGGAAAGTTCCTGCGGTTACAATCGAAGACTCGCCAAGGTTTCATTACAGAGGCATGATGCTTGATGTATCCAGAACATTTTTCGATGTGGCTGTGGTAAAAAATTATATCGACTGGATGTCCTACCATAAAATAAATGTTTTGCACTGGCATCTTTCAGACGACAACGGATGGAGAGTGGAGATCAGGAAATACCCCGACCTCACTGCCAAAGGAGCCTGGAGAGGCCCGAATGAGGTGCTAGAACCTTCGTTTGGATCGGGAAACCAAAGATATGGCGGGTTCTACACCCAAAAAGAGATCCGGGAAGTTGTTGCATACGCAACCGAAAGGCACATTGAAATAGTGCCCGAAATAGACCTCCCGGGGCATAGTAAAGCTGTTACTGCTTCATATCCAAATGTTGCCTGCGACAGCGAAGAAAACGGGCTCAGCGTACAGGGAGTGGGAAAGAACGTATGGTGCGTCGGAAAAGAAGAGAACTTCAAGATGCTTGATAATATTATAAAGGAGCTTGCAAATCTTTTCCCTTCAAAACATATTCACATTGGAGGCGACGAAGTTAATTTTTCTGCTTGGGACAATTGCCCTAAATGCCTTGCTTTAAAAGCAAAAGAGGGGCTGAAGGACAATGAGGAACTCCTGAATTATTTTGTCCGCAGGATGGAAAAGATTGTTGAAAAACATGGCAAGCAAATGTCCGGATGGGACGAAATTATCAGCGGCGGTGCGCTAAATCCTCAAACAAGAGTCTATGCATGGAGAAGCATTGAAAAGGGTATCGAGTCGGTTAAAAAAGGACAACCTACCGTTATGATGCCCGGTCAGTACTGCTACTTCGATATGAAACAGTCGGAACTTGAGAGGGGCCACAACTGGGCAGGACTTGTATCTTTAGAAAAAGTCTATGCTCTCGACCCTGTAGGAACTGCCTCGCTTAACGAGTCCGAATCAAAACTGATTGTTGGCGTACAGGGTGCTCTTTGGACAGAGCTTCTCGGATGGCCGGCAAGATTTATTGATTATCAGACTTATCCAAGACTTGCAGCAATGTCCGAAACCGGATGGACAATGCAGAATTTAAGGAGCTGGAGCGACTTTAATGACTGTCTTACAAAATTCCATTACGACAGAATGTATCACATGGGAATTGCATTTCGCATTACTCCTCCTGAAGCAAAATACGAAGATGGAGCGGTTAGGGTTACTCTTCCTTATCCATGGGCTGTTGTAAGGTTCACAATGGACGAAAGCGAACCCACACCACAGTCTCCGGTATACAAAGGTGAAGTATATACAGACAAGCCGTTAAAATTCCGCTTTGCAACATTCTTCAGGGACGAACTTAAAAGTATTACTGTAAAAGTTTCCAATGTGTCTTATGAGTATCAGAAACCAGAACTTGAAATAGAGACAAACATCGATGCCGGAAAGGGAAATCCGTTGACAAATCTATACGACTACAAGCAAAATACCTATTTCCGCAGCAGCCGGAAATTGCAGGCAGGAGACTTTATTACATACCGCTTCAAATCTCCGGTTACTACTCCAAAAATTATTGTAGAAACAGGTATTCCAAACATTGCATTCTACTGGGTTACCGACGGATATGTTGAGGTTTCTTATGACGGTTCCTCGTTTGTTAAATACAGCAATCTCTTCAGGGGTTCGGCCGCAATTCTTCCCAAAGAGCCTGTTAAGGCTGTAAGAATAGTTGTCACTGCTCCAAACGACGGACACATTGCTGCGTTCCAGGATCTCAAGATTGAGTAGTTTCTGGCGTCGGGTTGAGTTTTCTTTCTGACAGCAATTCACTGACAACTAATTGCTTCGGGCTTGTGCGTCCTCGCTGCGTTTCACTTCGTTCCGGCCGAATCGCCCTCATCAATTAGTTGTCAGTGTAAAAAGATTGTTCAGAAATGTTTCAAATCGCCGCCTGAAACTGTGCCAAATATTAGATAATTAACAAGTTGCTAAGAAGACGCAGACTTAATGTCTGCGTCTTCTTAGCAATTAATTGGCAATATGATTTTTAACAGGATTGATTATTCGCCTCCAAAAGGTACAAGTTAGGTGCTCCTGCGTCGCAGATTTACGTTCTCGGCGGAAAAAATTTGCCTGCCGCATGGCTCATAAACCGCGGCAAAGCCGCACCTTATTTTTATTCTATTATTTATTTTTCAGAGGCTATCGGTTGTATGGGGCTAATTAAAATCTTGTATCGGCAGCGAATAGAAACTTATTACACATCGTCTTTCATTGCCAGATAATTGATGAGGGCGATTCGGCCGGAGGGAGCGCAGCAACTGAGGACGCACAAGCCCTCATCAATTATCTGGCAGTGTATAAACCGCATGATAAAAAAAATTCTTCGCCGGTGGAAAAGTTATTTATTGGCAGAAAGAGATTTGTATGCCTGTAAAATAATCTGGTCGGCCTGCTGGTTGAGTTTTACAATCTCAGATGTGTTGAGTCCCTCTTTTCTCCAGCGCTCTATTGATTCTTTGTAGATGGCAAAAATTGATTCTTCGCTACCCTTTAGCTCCTGAAGATATCCGGTTCCCGCACTGTTGTATATGAGTGGAAAATACATGTATTTAGGGCCGTTTCCTCTTTTAACCGAAAAGGTCTTGTATTTTAGGGCAAGGGCCATATTGCATGCTGCTGCGTTTTTGGAATCTGCCGCTTTTAAAACAACAGAAGGCTGATTTTCTGCTGTTTTTACCCATAATGGAATTGCAAGCCCTGCAGGCGGATATCCCAGAACGGTCCACATTGTTGTCATCTCCGGATTTTCACCCGGTTTTACTCCCTGAATCACTACTGAGGCAGTAGAGGATTTTCTTGGAATAAAGTCCTGATCTATAACCCAGCCTCTTCCTTTTTCAGGAGAAAATTCCGGTTTTTTATAATCTATGCCCATAAGAGAGTGATAATATGAGCGGGAAAGATTATCGAATATCCACTGAGGTGTTATATTCATAAAAACAGCCTTTGCCGAAAATATCTCGCTTGCTGTCTGATATCTTATATATCCCATTCCTTCATTAAAACGTCCTGTGTAGGAGTAGTTTGTATAAATCAGATATCCTTCCGGTGCATTTTTAAGGTCGTTTGCATCAACTTTTGTAAAACTGGTGTTGTTGGTTTCAAAATAAGCGGCACCG
>JAGDMC010000183.1 GCA_017860395.1 Bacteroidota bacterium
CTTTTATAAAACACCTTCTGGTCATAAATGGCTTTCCCTCGTAGTAGTCAAATATGTTCTGAACTGCAGTGTTATTGTCAAGCTGAGGGTTAGCAACCACTTTTTTCACTCCAAGCTTAATGAAGTTTGTATTAAGATGGTCAAAAATAACAGCATTAAGCCCTTTTTGCTGATATTCGGGCACTACCCCTATCATGAGCATATCAACAAACTCATAACTCTTAAGAGCCTTTAAAATATGCAAAAACCCGAACGGGAACAATTTCCCTCTGCACTTTTTAAGCGCCAGAGAGATATTAGGCATCGTTATGGCAAAGGCTACAACTTTATCTTCATTGTTTATCACTATCGCAATAAGATCAAAATTAATCATCGGCAAAAACTGATCTACATAAGACTCAATTTGTCGCTGAGTTAAAGGTGAAAAGCCATAAAGGGGAACAAATGCCTTGTTGTATGCTTCAAAAAGTCCGATCCCATATTTTCTGAGCCTTTTCCTGGATACAGGCTCAAGCAGCCTCACATTATATCTTTTTTTAATAATTTGCGAATACTGCCTGAGTTTATCCGGTACCCCCGGGACATCATATTCTCTCTGATGCCAGTCTGCATCCTTTAAATATCCGAGCCTCTCAAGATGATCTCTGTAATAAGGGAAATTGTAAAGTGTCGTAAATGAGCCCCTGTTTTCGAACCCGTCAACAAGCATGCCTTCTCTGTCCATATCCGTAAATCCGAAAGGTCCGTTTACGGCAGTCATCTCCAGTTTTACCGCCAGCTCCTCTACTTTTCCCATGAGGGCGGCCGACACTTCCGGGTCATCTACAAAATCCAGCCAGCCAAAACGCATATATTTCTCGTTCCAGTCCCTGTTTGCATTGTGGTTTACGATAGCAGCCACCCTGCCAACAGTTTCGTTGCCGTTTTTGGCAACAAAGTACCAGGCCTCGCAATATTCAAATGCCGGATTTTTTTCTTTTAAAAGAGTGTCGTATTCGTCTTTCCACAATGCATTTACCCAATTCGGAGAATCTTTGTAAAGCTTTTCGGGAAAGGCTATAAAATCTTTGAGTTCCTTTCTGGAGTTGACTTCCAGTATGGTAATGGGCATGCAAGTGTAGTGTTGGTTATAGTCCGGAGTCTTTCCTGTTATTTAACAATAGATCCGGCAACCGCGTTGGCAACAAGTGCCCTTAATCGTACTGCGGCACCGGCATCAACGGGGTGAACTCTATGTGCAAGAAGAATAACCGCAGTTTTCGAAACCGGATCAATAATTATTGAGGTTCCTGTATAACCTGTATGGCCAAATGTCTTTGTCGGATGAAAAAGATTACCATTGTTGGATGCGTATGAAGAATAATTGTCCCATCCAAGTGAGCGTCCAAGTTCTTTAACACTTTCGGGAACGGTTGTCATCGTTTCCACGGTAAGTTTTCCAAGCACTCTCCTGCCGTTATATTCGCCACCGTTCATCATTGCAGCAGCAAGGATTGAAAGATCCTCTGCATTTGAAAATACACCTGCATTACCCGAATTTCCGTCATTCAGTATTCTGGCGATAGGGTCATGAACCTTACCTAGCAGTACAGATCCGTCTTTTTGTTTTTCTGTAGGGGCAACAAGTTTTAATGTTTCTCCGGTTGGGTTATACATTGTGTTTTTCATGCCAAGAACATCAAACACGTTTTTCTTTGAGTAATCCATAAGCTTCATTCCTGTTATGTTTTGAAGGATATTCTGAAGCGTTACGAAGTTAAGACAACTATACTGAAACTTTGTGGTTGGTTTGAAATCTCTTTTGCAGTTTGCAATCCAATCTATAAGTGCTTTTGGATTTGGTGCTCCGCTTTTCGCTACTATATCGGCAACAGGTGCATAAGGAGGAAGTCCGGAAGAGTGTGTAAGCAGGTCTATTACCCTGATGTCTATTTTTCTGCCGGAAGTAGAATCTACATAAGGCATAAAACCGTCTATGTACATAGAAACATTATCAGTCAGGCGAACCCTGCCTTGCTCTACCAGCTGCATAAATGCAATTGCAGTTCCAACAGGTTTGCTCACAGAAGCAAGGTCAAAAACTGTATTTACAGCCATTTTTACAGTGTCCGGATAAACTGATTTATTACCGTATGCCTTTAAATACACCATTTTACCATCTCTCACGACAGCTATTACTGCACCGGGGATTTCACCCTTTTTTATTGACTCGCCTATTATGCGGTCTACATTTGAAAGTCTTTTAGAATCCATTCCGGCCTGCTCCGGAGTTACTTTTAGAAGTGGCTGCGCAATTGCTGCAACAGACAAGATAATGGAAAGAAGGAAAATGGTAGCTTTTTTCATTGTTTTGGGGTTAAGTATTACACAAAAGTACTAAAGAGTTTTTAGAAATGATATTTTTTGTTAGCCTTGTGAAATATCATTTTATATGACTAAATTTATTACGGGAAGTTTAATTTCCTAAAAAAAACTAACTTTACAAAAAATTGAAATTCAATTGCAAACGCATACCAAAGCATCCGTAATTACGTTACTTACAATTATTTGCATGTTCGCGGGCAATATCGGTTTATATGCTCAGCAATCATCCGAATCCTCAGTGTCAGTTTCAGCAAATGTCGATTTTGTAAGCAAATACATCTGGCGCGGACAGGACTATGGCCACACACCCAGTGTACAACCCGGGATATCAGCAACTTGGCACAACTTCACAATTGGAACATGGGGTGCATACAGGCTCACCGGAGACGGTGATGACGAACTGGATTTCTATATATCCAAAACTGTAGGGCCGGTATCGTTTTCTGTATGGGACTACTGGTCATACAGTAAAGCTAATCCTTCCCGTTTTACTAATTACAACCCTGAAACAACATCCCACCTGTTAGAGGGACAGGTTCTTTTTTCCGGAGGTGAAAAACTTCCCTTCAATCTTTTAGGCAGCTGGCTTTTCTACGGAGCCGACCCATCCAAAAGCATATATGTCGAACTACAATATATTTTGCCAATAAAGAGTTCGGAACTCATGTTTTTTGCCGGATACCAGGCAAAGGGGAACTATTACGCGCAAAAGGCTTCATTTGTTAATGTGGGCGCTACTCTCACTCAACCGTTGGCAGTAACGGAAAAGTATTCACTCGATTTGCTTCTTAGCATAATTGCAAATCCTGGAAATAACAGCATCTTTTTTACTGTGGGCATAAGCCTGTATAACAAATAACAAGAGATGAAAAAGAACCTGAGTGTATACAAGATAGTGTTTGCCGTGATTTCCATGACAGGACTGTTTTTTCTTCTTGTAACTCTTGTTCTGTCTAAACTGGAAAACAGAGAATCAGAAAACATATTTCAGGCATCTCAGCAACAACTGGAGCAGGAGGCAAAAGCCTTAATTTCAATCAGCAACAGGCCGCTTAGTCAAATTGCATGGGATTATACATACTGGGATGAATTTGTTGCAGCAATAATCCGCAATGACAATAAGTGGTTTAAAGACAATATCACAACAATTTTAACATCATTCCGCCTGGAATATGTTTGCGTATACGATACGAATTTAAATATCATTCATGAAGCATCAAGTGAAGGGGTTTTAGTAAGAAATATTATCCCCTGCGAAGCTTTTTCAAAACTTAAGGACACTTCTATTATTGGATTTAGCATTAATACTGCAGATGGGATTTTTGAGGTTACAGGTGCTTCTGTTCACCCGACTGATGACCCCTACCATAATAAGACAAAACCCAGCGG
>JAGDMC010000184.1 GCA_017860395.1 Bacteroidota bacterium
CTTGGAGGAGCCTCAGCAATCTTCAGAAACACTACAAACCCGCGTACAACCACAGGAGACGGAGTGGCACTCGCATATCGCGCACACTGTCTTTTGCAGGACATGGAGTTTATTCAGTTTCATCCTACCGCCATATTCACGGAAAATGACAAGTCCTATCTTATAAGTGAAGCAGTAAGAGGAGAAGGGGCATATCTTCTTAACGAAAATGGAGAGCGCTTTATGACGGCTATCCATGAGAGTGCCGAACTTGCTCCGAGAGACATTGTTGCACGATCCATTTATAAACAGATATTAAATCAGGAAAAACCATATGTATATCTTTCGCTGAAGCATCTTAATCCGGAAAGAATAAAAGAACGTTTTCCAAATATTTTTGAAAAGTGCAGGCAACTCGGAATAGATATGACCGATAAAATTCCTGTTGCCCCTGCCGCTCATTATATGGTGGGAGGCGTGAGGACCGACAACTGCGGGCAGACTAACCTCCCCGGCCTGTATGTATGCGGAGAACTGGCTTCCACGGGAATTATGGGAGCAAACAGGCTAGCATCCAACTCTCTGCTTGAGTGTCTCGTATTTGGGTACCGCGCTGTGGAAGAGTGTGAAAGAGCTTCTTGTGAATCAAGAGAAAAATTTGACAAAGACGGATATGCACCGCTCTACAGCAGAGACTCCGGCAGGCAAAAGGACTTTACAGGTCTAAGCAGCAGGATTTCCGAAATAATGACTGTTCACGCAGGTATAATAAGGAACGAACAGCTGCTTTACGAAGGTCTTAATAAACTTGAAAAAGAGAGAGCGAATTTTGTCCGTGGCACAAATGAGATATTTGACATGATGGGCGAAAACCTGATTATTGTTGCAGAGCTCATAATCCGCTCGGCAATAAATCGCAGGGAGAGCCGCGGGGGGCATTTCAGAGAAGACTATCCAACAGAGGACAAATCATTTATACATCATATAGTTCAGCAAAGTGGAGAGGAAATTTTCACCATTTCTGTGAACGAAAATACTGTAGAATAATTATGAAAAAAGATTATCTGATTGACAAAATCATAGCCCTGGCTATAGAAGAGGACATCGACACGGGAGATATTACAACAAATGCCCTTGTGCCCGAAATTTCGATGGCAGTTGCAGAGATGACGGCAAAGGCCGATGGCGTAATATCCGGAATTGAAATTGCCAGAAAGGTATTTGAGCAGATTGATAAAAATATTTTGTGGACTCCTTTTGTAAAAGAGGGAGAACACGTTAAAAAGGGTGACAGGATTGTCCTTATTGAAGGCAGTTTTCGCGCGCTGCTCACTGCAGAACGCACAGCTCTTAACATTCTTCAGAGAATGTCCGGAATAGCAACCGCTGTTTCGCTGTATGTAAAAGAACTTGAAGGTACCGGTACAAATTTGCTTGATACCCGCAAAACAGCTCCCGGAATGAGGATTTTGGATAAAATGGCTGTAAAGGCCGGAGGCGGAACAAATCACCGGATGGGGCTGTATGACATGGCTCTCATTAAGGACAACCACATAAAAGTGGCGGGAGGAATTCCAAATGCAGTAACGCAGGTACGAAAATCAATAAAGCCAGGGATAAACATTGAGGTAGAGGTGACTAATCTTGATGAAACACAGCAGGCGATTGATTCCGGTGCAGATATAATTATGCTGGACAATATGAATACGGCTCAAATGGCTCAGGCAGTTAAGCTGATAAATGGAAGGGCAAAGACAGAGGCATCGGGAAATATGACTCTCTCAAGGGTAAAAGAGGTCGCTTCTGCCGGGGTCGATTTCATAAGCGTGGGAGCTCTTACCCATTCTGTTACTGCATTGGATATTAGTATGAATATTGTACCGGCAAAATAGATATGGGCGAAATTTCAATTGAGACTCTGAAAGGTGAAATCAATCGCCTGAAACAAGAGAAAAATGCTGTTATCCTGGCACACTATTACAACAGGCCGGAGATACAGGATATATGCGACTATCTTGGCGATTCGCTTGGCCTTTCGCAGGAAGCAGGGCGCACAAATGCGAAAATAATACTCTTTTGCGGAGTGAATTTTATGGCCGAAACCGCTTCAATAATCTCTCCTGACAAAAAGGTGATTGTACCCGACAACAGGGCAGGATGCTCTCTGGCCGAAAGTATAAATGGAGAAGATATTTGCAAATGGAGAGAGCAAAATCCGGGAGGAGTTGTGGTTTCCTACGTAAATACCACTGCCGAAACAAAGGCTTATAGCGACATCTGCTGCACATCTGCCAATGCGCTTAAAGTTGTGGAAAGCATTCCGGAAGGTAAAAAAATTCTTTTCGTACCGGATAAAAATCTGGGAGCATATATCAAACTTAAAACAGGCAGGGATATAGATCTTTGGGAGGGCGACTGTTGTGTTCACGAACGCTTCGACACAAAAACGGTTATGGAGATGGTTAAAAACTATCCTGCGGCAGACATCCTTATCCATCCCGAGAGCAACTGCTCAGGCGACCCGGCTATTCACATGCTTCCGCAAACATACTTCTACTCAACATCGGGTATGCTCAGCCATGTGAAGAACTCTTCCAAAAATCAGTTCGTTATAATTACCGAAATGGAGATAATCCATCAGTTACAAAAAGAGAATCCAAACAGGGAATTCATCCCGGCAAGTTCCCGTGCTCTATGCGGCCAAATGAAGAAAAACACACTTGAAAAAGTTCTGCTGGCATTGCAAAACGAAGCTCCGGAAATCCGGGTTCCCGATGAACTGCGGGAGCGTGCATGGCTTCCAATCAAGAGAATGCTTGAGGTTAAATAATTGTTTATAAAAGTACTACGATAAATATCATACATGAAAAATATACTCTCCCTTGTTCTTTTTATCATTCTTTTCGTTCCCGTTTCGGCTCAGGAGAGCACATCTGCAAACGACTGGTCATATTCATACGACTTCATAGAAAATGGAATCAAGTGTGTCAATATTAAAGGCAAAATAATTAAAAATGCATATTTCACAAGTACCGACGAGTCGGGAAATTATGCATTCATATCATGGGATAAAGCAAAAACTTATGTAAACATAAACGGGAAGAGACTCGGCCCGTATGATTATGTAAACGAAAAAAACTTTGTGGATATTACCCCTGTCGTTCTGTCTGAAGGAGGCCGTTATGCCTTTATGTATTCTCTAAAAGGGAAGAAATATGTAAATATTAACGGAAAGATACTGGGCCCCTATCCTGCCATTGACTCAAAGTCAATAAAACTGAGTCCGGGAGGCAATTATTCGTTTACATACCTTGTAAATCAGAACAGCCGTTTTGTAATGCTAAACGCCAAAAAGTACGGGCCTTTTGCAAACGAAAGAAATATGGCTGCAGAAATTCTTGACGACGGGACATATTATTTCGAATACTCCGATAAAGACGGCAACTACTTTATAAATATAAACGGAAGAGTGCACAAGATGGAAGAGTGCGAACACCTCGGCTATAAAACAATCAAATACTACTCTTTTCTTGAAAAAGGAAAATGGTATTTAAACAATGCGGGCAGCATTCTCGGCCCATACGACTCTTTGGCATTGCTGTCGGCCGACCCCGGCAAAAACAGGGTTTCATTTAAATATAAGTCTGCAAACGACTGGTTCATTTCAATCAACGGTAATATCTCCGGACCATACTCTAATATTGAAATTCCCTCAAAAAATCTGTTTCACGGGGATGTTTATGTTTACCGCTTTTTTGCAAAAAAAGGGCAA